>JABSQW010000276.1 GCA_013215605.1 Myxococcales bacterium | reverse complement strand
AGGGAAACCGAGTGGTAGAGAGGCGCGATCAGCGGCCAGCGTCCCGGGTGCGTCGCGGCCCGGAGAAAGAGTGGCCGCCGTGCCGCTCGCCGTTGCGGGGCGGCTCGGCGCGCGAAGTCGGCGGCACGGCATCCGGTCACGCACTCATGATACCGCGCGGCCCGCGTCACGACGCGGCGCCCCCTACCCCAGGGCGTTTCGCGTCCGGCGCGGAACGCAGCCTACTATTCGGCCGAAATCCGAGCGGTCCGCTCCAGCATCACGTTGCCCAGCAGATCGAGGCCGGCCTCCCAGCCGGGCGGGACGACCAGCGTCGAGTCGAGCTCCTCGACGATGGCGGGACCCGAGATTCTCGAATAGGGGGGAAGGCGCAGGCGATCGAAGACCGGCGTATCGATGGCTCCGCCGGTTTCCGAAAAATGGGCCGCGCGCGTGCTCGTCTGCGCGTCGGCGAGAGTGGAGCCACCGAGCCCCGCATCGGCCAACGACACGTGGAGCTCACCGAGCACCCGGCGCACGCGGACCCGGAAGTTCACGAACTGAGTCGGCTGCGCGAGGTCGATGCCGTAGCTCTCGCGGTAACGGTTCTGGAAGGCACTCGCGATTTCAGCGACACCGTCGGCGCCGAGGGCGCCGTTGGGCACGGCGACATTCAAGCTGTGCGCCTGCCCCCTGTACTGCACATCGATACTGCGGGAGGTCTCGATCGGCCCGTCTCCCGCGTCTCCGAGCTCGCGACGCGCCGCTTCCGCGAGATCGTCGAAGATCGCGTCGATCTCGGCCGGATCCGCGGTCGAGTCGTCCATGAGCTTCGTACGGACCGCGTCGACGCTCGGATCGCTCGCGATGAGTCCGACCGCCGACGCCACGCCTGCGCCCGCCGGCACCACGGCGCGCGAGATCTCGAATGCTTCGGCGAGCTTTGCGATGTGCATCGGACCCGCGCCACCGAAGCCGATCAGCGTGAACTGCCGGGGGTCGATGCCGCGCTGGATCGTGACGACGCGGATCGCCGCGGCCATGTTGAGGTTGGCGATCTCGAAGACGCCGCGCGCCGCTTCCGCGACGCCGAGACCGAGGGGCTTTGCGACGTCGCGCTCGATGGCTTCGTGGGCGAGGTCCGCGTAGAGGGCCACGCCGCCCGCCAGGCTCGTCGGGTTCAGGTAGCCGAGCACGACGTTCGCGTCGGTCACCGTGGGCTGGCGGCCACCGGTTCCGTAGCAGGCGGGGCCGGGATCCGCGCCCGCCGACTGCGGCCCAACGCGCAGTGCGCCGCCGGTGTCCACCCACGCGATGCTCCCGCCTCCGGCGCCGACCTCGGCGATGTCGACGACGGGAATCTTGACGGGAAAGCCGTGTCCCCCCTTGCGCCCCGATAGACTCGCCACGCCGCCGACGTGGAAGGAGTGAGTGACGTCGGGACGTCCACCCCGCACGACTCCCGCCTTTGCGGTGGTACCCCCCATGTCGAAGGATACGACCTCGCGGTCGCCGCGCTGTCGTCCGACGAAGCCAGCGGCGACCACGCCTGCGGCGCCGCCGGACTCGACGGTGTAGATCGGCACGCGTGCGGCGCGAGCCGCCGTCATCACGCCGCCGCTCGAATCCATCACTT
>JABSQW010000275.1 GCA_013215605.1 Myxococcales bacterium | reverse complement strand
GCATCCACCGTCACAAACACCGTCACCATCGTGCAAGCCTCCACGAAGCTCGCACTGTCCGGGATCGGAACCACGAGCTGCTGAAGCGTGTACGCGTGGGTGCCAAGGCAGCCCGGCGCAAGACCAGCCACGCGGACACCCACAACCAAGCCATCAGGCGTATCATCAGTGCACCAAAGCGCACTCACGACGCCTGACATGTCGCTGCCGGGAGGCCCAGGATCGCCTGGGTATGCACCCAAAACGTTGAGCACATCCCTGAAGTTGAGGCCAACAGACATCACCTGCAGCATGACCATGCCC
Source organism: Myxococcales bacterium (assembly GCA_013215605.1). GTDB lineage: Bacteria > Myxococcota_A > UBA9160 > UBA9160 > SMWR01 > JABSQW01. Next base: position 3,328 of record JABSQW010000275.1, on the reverse strand, counting down.
GCTGTGCCGAGACTGGGGTCAAGCTTCTGCGGCGCGAGGCTCCCCAAAGAGCCACGCGGACTGGGAGTGAGCTGCACAAGAGACGATGACTGAGACACACGCGCATGCAAAAGCTTGCGCTGCATCCACACGCCTTGACGCACAGCCGTCTCCAAGTCGTCCAAAAGCCCGCTCACCACACGCGGCGACAGCACCCCAGGCAGATTCGCATCCACATCCAAAGTGGCCATCGCATGCCTTGGTCGCTCCTGCGCAGCCGTGCGAAGCAGACCCAGAAGGCTGCCCTGCACCCAACTGCCTGCACAAGGAGCTGCGCTGGACCAGGCCCCCGGAAGAGAGCCCTCAACCACAGCACACATCCGGCTTGTGCTCGACATGCCATCCGAAAGCGTCTGCATCAGAGCCACCATGTGGCGAGGCACGTGCAGACCTCCGTCAACGTCCGTGCTGCCCACAAGGCCAAGCATGGACTGCGCAGAGTCCTCCTCGACCATCAAGCTCGCAACCGCACGAGGACGGCCATGCAAGGCACTCGGAGACAGAACAGTGCAAAGGCGGCTCTGCCAGCTCACCTCGTACATCATGTGCGGCTGCTGGGCGGCTTGCCTGCCCGTAGCAGACACCCCAGCGGCGCGCGTGCCCATCTGCCTCGCCTCAAGGCGGTGCAACACAGCCACTGGCACACCGCCGGGTCTGGCCAGCACGTGGTTCGTAACCACGGATGCCGCAGACTCCGATGCCACAGACTCGGCAAGGCCGGTCATGTGCTCGGCATCGCTCTTTCGCAACACGCTGTACGCCCCAAAGCCAGCAGGCACATACGCTGCCGGGGGATCGCCGCTCGAAGATGCCTTGTCGCCCACAGATTGCGCGTGCACGGCAACGGCCAAGTGCAAGCACCCATCCATCGCAGCGGGGTGCACCATCAAGCCGCTTTCGTTGCTGTCGCCCGGCAAAGCCCCAGGGATGCTTCGGATGCGTCCCTGGGCCAGCTCGTTCATGCGCACACGCACCATACTTGCCGTGCGGAACAGTGGCCCGTACTGCAGGCCAGCCTGGGCCAAGCCGCGGTACACCTCAGACCAGTCCGTGGGGTTCTGGCACTGCGCCCGCACGCAATCCGTTGAAGCCGAAGAAGGCGCCGCAGGCGCGCTGACACCGGAGGCATCGCAGTGAGCCACCCGGCATGCCGAGCACCGCACGTGCACGCCTCGCGACTTGCCCTCGCCCAAGCCAGACGATGAGCCTATCTGGATGCTCCCGTCAAAGCACCTCACCTTGCTCTCGAGGTACAAGCCGGACATGGCCTCCGAAGAGGCCTCAGCGGACGTGTCAACGGGCAACACAAGCGGCGCCATGATCGACGCATGGGCAGCCGCACCTGACAGCGGCCCAGAGTACACCACGCCAACCAAGGCACAGGCGGCCTCCATGAAGCCAGCGCCAGGGAAGATCACACGACCCATCACGCGGTGGTCCCACACCCATTGCATGTGAGGTCTCATCACCTGACAGTACACGTTCACTTGCATGTCGCCGTCAAACGCCCCAGCCACGGCGAGCATGGCGAGAGGGTGGCACTTGGGCGCCACCCACATGCGCTGCGTGTGCCAAAGCTGGCCGCGCCGGCTCGCCAGGGTCGTGGCGCACCCGTCCACAGAGGCACACGTCAACACCGCGTGTGCGTTGGTCCCCTGGAACGCAAAGGCGCTCACGCCAGACGCCCCGGGATCAGATGCATCCGCATTGCCCCACGCCAAGCCGCTCTGCTCGCGGCTCAGGTGCGCACACCGCTCGCCTTGGCCAAGGGACGATGCCATCGGCAAGATGCGCGTGAGATGGGGGTTGATCGTGCGCAGGTGCAGCACGGGCGACGCCAGCGCGCGAGTGCGGCCCGAGATAGAATGGATCAGACCCACAACGCCCGCAGCAGGCTCCGTGTGGCCCGTGTACGTCTTGCCCGCCTGCACGCACAGAGGCGCACGCCAAGCCTCGGTGTCACCCGCCTGCATAAGCACAGCGCGCACCGCACCAATCTCGATGGGGTCGCCCAAGGGCGTTCCCGTGCCGTGCATGTGCAGGACACTCATCGCTTGCCTGGACAGCGTGCCACGCTGGAGGGCGTGGGCAATCACGCGCTGCTGCGCAGGCCCGTTGGGGGCCGTCAAAGCCGAGGACCGCCCGTCCTGGTTCACAGCAGATCCCGCAAAACGAACCAAGGAAGACGAGGCATGCGAGCCCACATCATCCGATGCCGTGCCCGTCAGAAGCAGCACGCCGCATGCCTCTCCTCGCACGTATCCGTCTGCATCCGCATCCAAGGTCTTGCATCGTCCGTCCATTGCCAGCATACCGGCCTGCTTGAAGACCGCGCCCGTATCCGGAGCCAAGGTCAGATTCACACCGCATGCCAAGGCGCTTGGGCAATCCCCAAGGAGGATGCCGTTGCATGCCACGTGCGATCCCACAAGAGACGATGAGCAGGCCGTGTCCGTGCTCATCGAAGGCCCTTGCAAGCCGTACACATACGACACGCGTCCAGCAGCCACGCTAAGCGCGCTGCCCGTGGCAGCGTGAGGTCCAAGAGGTGTGTTGTAGTACTTGGAGAGTTTTCCGTATTCCATGGCAGATATGCCAACAAATACTCCCAGATCTGGACTTGTCACAAGCCCTGCACAGCATTGGAGCAACAGCCTCTGCTGCGGATCCATCGCTGTTGCTTCGCTAGAAGCGACCATGAAGACACTTGCGTCAAAGTGCGACACGTCACGGATGAATGTACCGAAATATGCACCCGCCTTTCCAGCACTCCAACCCAAGGTCTCGCAATCCTGCCGGCTGTACGGCTGCACCACATCCTTGCCACAGCTATGCGACAGGCTGCTGAGACCACCAGGGGAGTGGCTGGACGCATCACGAACAACGATCACAGATGTATGTGCTGACGGAGTGACCAACACAGACGCAAGAGGAACTGCAGCGTCACCTGCAGCTGTTTGATCCTGCGGATGCAGCACATAACACATGTGCTCAGTAATCATGGCAGTGGAAGGGTAATCAAAGATAAGCGTTGCAGGCAAGTCGACACCAAACTTCTGCTGCAGAGCGTTGTTGAACTCAACAGCCCCAAGAGAGTCAAGGCCAGCCTCCATAAGAGGCGCGTCTTCATGCACAACACGGCCAACAACGCTGGCTGCAAGCTCACGCACAACACTTGCAATGGACTCTTTTGGAATCAATTGGCGTGTTGGTTCAGCTGTCGCAGCTCGACCAAGTTGCGATCGCTCCCCAACTGCAGCTCGGGATGCCCTGAAGTCGTCAAAGACCT
>JABSQW010000274.1 GCA_013215605.1 Myxococcales bacterium | reverse complement strand
TGCTCGCATCGATGCTGCTCGCCGGCTGTGCGACCCCCCTGGCACCCCGGATTCTCCCGCCCGCGCCAAGCATGGACGTGGAGCGAATTTCGCGCGATATCGCCTGGCTCGCCGACGACGCCCGCGATGGACGCGGACTCGGCACCTCCGGTCTCGCCGAAGCCGCGGACTACATCTCGCTGCAGCTCGCCAACGCCGGCCTGGCCCCGGGGGGTCCGGCGGGCAGCTATTTCCAGCCCTTCGAGATGCCGGTCTCCATCTCTGTCGCACATGCCGAGCTTCGGCAGGGAGACGAGCTTTTCACGCGCGGGAGGGACTTCGAGGCGCTTCTCGTGAGCGGAAACGACGCGGTGAAGGCTCCCCTCGTTTTCGCGGGCTACGGGATCTCCGCACCGAAGCTCGGCTACGACGACTACGCACAGGTCGACGTCGAAGGCCGCGTCGTGCTGGTGCTCGAAGACCGCCCCCCGGGCGCAGCCTCCGGCGTGTCGGGACCCGCCGGTGTGGGCTTCCTGCGGCGTGCGCACAAGATCGCGAACGCCCGGCGGCGCGGCGCCCGTGCCATCCTGATCGCGCCTTCCCGTGAATTGCGCGAACCGTCCGAGCCGGGGTCCGCCGGAGACCCGGGCCTTCCCGCCGATGCCGGCCGCGAATGGGCGAATCCCACCCAGCCGGGCGCCGGCATCGCGGCGATCGCTGTCAGCCGTGGCGCTGCGGAGCGGCTCATGCGCGCGTCGGGCGGTCCAGGCCTCGCAGCTCGACAGCGGCAGATCGACGCCACGGCCCAGCCTGGCTCGGAGGTGCTGCGCGGAGTCGACGTCGGCGTAGTGGTCACGATCGCGCGCACCCGGGAAACGGTACGCAACGTCGTCGGCGTGCTGCCCGGCCGCGATCCGGCGCTTCGCCACGAAGCCGTCGTGGTCGGCGCCCACTACGACCACCTGGGGCACGGCGAGTTCTCCTCGCTCGCTCCATCGAAGCGCGGAGAAGTCCACAACGGCGCAAACGACAATGCATCGGGTACCGCGGGGATCCTCGAGCTGGCGCGGGTATTCGGAAGTGCATCGCCCGGTCGCCGGACGCTGGTGCTCATCGCCTTCTCGGCCGAAGAGGCGGGACTCGTCGGATCGAGCGAGTACGTGCGCCAGCCGACCGGCATTGCGCCTGACACCGTGGCCATGATCAACCTGGACATGATCGGAAGACTGGAGGACGGCGAACTGATCGTCTTCGGAGCGGAGACGTCGCCGGACTTCCCTCGCCTCGTCTCCTCGGCCTCGAGTGGAATAGACCTCGACGCCACCTTCGTCGAGGGCGGCCATGCGCCCTCGGACCAGACCAGCTTCTACGCGCAGGACATTCCAGTGCTCTTCTTCTTCACCGGCAGCCACATCGAGTACCACACGCCGGATGACGACACCGATCTCGTCAACGCCGCGGGTACGGTCAGCGTGCTGCAAACCGTCTACCGAACGACACGCGCGCTCCTCGACGCCCCTCGCGCGCCCCTGGTGAAGGCGGGCAGTCCGCTCGGACACGGCGGAGCGACGGGTGCGCCGGGCTACGGCCCCTACCTGGGAACGATCCCCGACTTCTCTGGCGGCCGGGAACCCGGCGTGCTCCTGCAGGGCGTGCGCCAGCGAAGTCCCGCTGACATCGCCGGCCTGCGCGCCGGCGATCGCATCGTGGCCTTCGACGGAGCGGAGATCGCGAATCTCGAGGAGTACTCGGTGCTGCTCTTCGAGGCGAGGGCGGGAGACGCCGTCTCGATCGTCGTGCTCCGGGGCGACGACCGCATCACCACCGTGGCGATCCTCGGGCGGCGCCGTTGATGCGCGTCATCGTTGGCGCCGGCGCCGTGGGGCTCGTGATGGGCGCTCGCATGGAACGGGCGGGGGACCCGGTGGTGTTCCTGACGCGCCGCAGCGAGGTCGCGGACCTCATCGAACGCGACGGGATCCGAATCGAAGACGCGATGAACGAGGAGACGTTCGAGGTACGCACTCGTGCGACGGCCGACCCCGAGGCCGCTGTCTCCCTGGCCGATGGCGGTGAGATCCTCTTCTGCGTGCGCGGGTCGCAGGTCGGGGGCGTCGCGGAGTCGCTCGCTCGCTTTGCGCTCAGCGCGACTGCCGTGTGTTGGCAGAACGACGTCGCGAGCGAGGACGTGCTCGCACAGCAGTTCCCGCGCGTGATTGGCGGCGTCGTGCGACTCACGTCGACGCGCACGGCCCCGAACGCCGCGATTGCCGCGGGGACGGGGCGCCTGGTGGTGGGTGACTACCCGAGCGGCGCCTCGGCTGCGGCGCACGACCTCGCCGAAGCGCTGCGGCGCGCGCGGTACGACGTCGGCGTCTCCACCGAGATTTCGCGCGACAAGTGGCTCAAGCTCTGCATCAACCTGATGAGCGCGCCAAACGCGCTCATCCGCAAGGCGGATCACACCACGGAAGCCTTCGTGGAGATCAAAGCGCGCCTGCTCGAGGAGGCGCGCGACGCACTCTTTGCCGAGGGGATCGACGCCGCATCGTGCGATGGTCACGATCGTACCCTCGAGGATGAGATCGTCCTCCAGCGCGAGTCCCACCACCGGGGAACGAGCACGCGGAGCATTCCGGTATTCAACCAGGTCTGGGCAGCGCTCATGCACGGCGGCCCACTCGAGGCCGACGGGTACCACCGACGTATCCTGGCGCTGTGCGGCCGCCACGGAATCGCGGCGCCGATCAACCGACGCGTCCTCGAGGCGCTCGATCGCGCCGTCGAGACACGGCTCGGACCCGAGTCGATGGGTGCGGACGAGTTGCTCGGCGACGATTGACCGCGTCGCGGCCTGCCGGGCGATTCAGCCGACGACGGCGGCGACGCTGTCGTGCACGATCTCGAGCAGCGCGTCGAGATCGTCGTCGGGGATGTTGATCGACGGGGTGACGTAGACCACGTTCCCGAGCGGCCGCAGATAGGCACCGCGCTTGCGCGCCTCCTCGTACACCTTCCATCCCGCGTCCGCGAGATAGTCAGCGCTGCCGCCGAGATCGAGGGCGCCCACCATACCGAGAGCGCGCGTGCCCTCCACACCGGGGAGCGCGCCCATTGCCGAGAACGCACGCTCGATGCGCTCGGCCTTGCCCTTCGCGCGCACGAGGACCTGCTCGTCTTCGTACACGCGGAGCACTTCGCGCGCGACCGCCGCGCCGAGCGGATTACCACAAAAAGTGTGCCCGTAGTAGAAGGC
>JABSQW010000273.1 GCA_013215605.1 Myxococcales bacterium | reverse complement strand
TTGCCTGCGAGCACCTGGAAGCCCTCGGCGAGTTCGTCGAGGTCACGCACGCTGCCGTTCGTCACGACTCCGAGCGAGCCGAGACCCCGATGCACGTGGGTCTGTACCTCTCCCCACCACGCACCGAAGCCCGGCGACGGATCGAGGTCCTCGACCACGGTGATCGTAGGATGTGGAGCCGCGGCGATGGACTCGTAGTAGGCGAGGCGGGCCTCGCGCTCGGCAGCAGCATCCCTCGAGGAGGACTGGACCGCGCGGATCGTCGCGGTGCGCGCATAGCCGACGATCGGCGGTAGCTCGGGACGCGCGCAGACGAGCGGGTGGGTGGTGTAGCCGTAGCCGGTGCGCTCTGGCACGACGCGCTCGAGTGCGTTGCAGACGGTCGGGGTGTCAAAGGCCTTCAGGGCTTCGAGCAGCTCGGGAGTCGTCATCCTCACTTGATATCACAGCCGAGGCGACCGAGGATCCGAGACATGAAGCGCTTCCAGGTTCCCGACGAGTTCATGATGCTCCCGCTCGGCGGCGATCCCGCCGGCTTCGAGCGCGATCCGGGAGAGGTGTCACACCCCTTCCTGGTGCACCGCATCGATGCCTTCACCGACCTCGAAGCATTCAAGGAACGCATGGACGTGTATCTGCGCGGGCTGCGCGAGACGAAGGCCGCCCCGGGCCAGGAACGTGCACTCGACGCGGGACTTCCCGAGCACGAGGCCGAACTCGATCGCCGTGCTCGCGGCATCCCCGATCACCGCGACGTGGTCGAGTGGTTTCGCAAGACCGCCGACGAACTCGGCACGGAGTACCCGCTGCCATGACCAACGAGAAGCCGCTCGCTTGCATCTGCCTACCGCTCGAGCCCGAGCTCGAGGCGCGCATCGAGGCCTCCTGTCGCCTCGAGCATATCTCGTGGGCGGCTTCTCTCGACGTGCTGGTCGAGGCGGTGCGAGACGCCGACGGCCTGTTGATCGGCAATCGACTTCCAATCGGCGAAGAGGTGTTCGCGGCCGCGCCGAAGTTGCGGGTACTCGCGGGCGTCGGCGTCGGCTACGACGCCTTCGATGTCGCTGCGGCCACGAAGCGCGGCATCGCCGTCTCGAATACGCCCGACGTGCTCACCCACGCCGTGGCCGATCTCGTACTGGGCCTGCTGTTCGCGGTGTCGCGATCCCTGCTCGAAAACGCCGAATACGTGCGGAGCGGCGGCTGGAGCCACGCGGCCCGGCCGCCCCGGCTCGGCTTCGACGTGCGCGGCCGCACGCTCGGCGTGGTCGGAATGGGCCGCATCGGCCGGGTCGTCACGGCGCGCGCACAGGCTCTCGGCATGCGCACGCTCTGGAACGACGTGTTCTCGGAGCTGCCGGCCGGCGCACCCCAGAGTGATTACCGCGAGCTTACCGAGCTGCTGCGCGAGTCGGACGTGGTGAGCCTCCACACCGACCTGAATCCCACCTCTCATCAACTGATCAGCGCCGACGAACTCGCGTGCATGCAACCGCACGCCGTTCTCATCAACACGTCGCGCGGCCCGGTCGTCGACCAGACCGCGCTCGTCGAGGCGCTCGAGGCCGGTAGGCTCGCGGCCTGCGCACTCGACGTGCTCGAGCAGGAGCCCCCGGCCGCAGACGACCCCATCCTCGCGCTTCCCAACGCACTGCTCGTCCCACACATTGGAAGCGCAACCGAGCAGACCCGTTACGCGATGCGTGAGCTCGCGGTGCGCAACCTGCTCGCCGTGCTGAGCGGCGAGCCGCCGCCGACCTGCCTGAACCCCGAGGTCCTCGACTGAGAGGATGGGCCGAGAATCGGGCTCGCGCGCCGCGCGAATCGCGAGATTCGCCAGCTGGGAGGGGCTCGACCGTCAGCGCTCGTACGTAGACGTGCTGGCTCGGGTCTCGGCGGGTGCGCGATCGAGCACGTCGAGCATCGCTTTTCCGCGCTTCGCGAACCACTGGTAGAGGATCGCAGTGTCGGTCCCCATGCAGAAGTGCTTCACGCCCATGTCGCGGTACGCCTTCGCCTGATCGGGGTGGTCGATCTCCGCACGCGGCGCGATGCCCTTCGCGAGTGCAGTCTCGATCACGTGGCGCTCGGCTTCCTTGACACGGGGATGAGTCCTCTGACCGGTGAGGCCGATGCTCATCGAGTAATCGGCCGGGCCGAACTGCACCATGTCGACGCCCTTCACCGACAGCAGGTCGTCGAGGTTCTCGACCGCCGAGTCCTTCTCGATCATGATCGCGACGACCGCGTCCTCGAGAGCCTGCACGAAGGCGGGCGTTCCGGCCTCGAGCACGAAGCCCACATCGCGCCGCATGCCGACACCGTGGAGTCCGCCCGTCGCCGGCGACTCGGCGCGCACGGCGCGCACGCACTCCTCCACGTCCGCCGGCGTGCGAGGATCGGCAAACAGCATGTTCTGGATGCCGGACCCGATCGCACGCACGGTCAGATAGGTGCGAGGCTCCTGCTCGATCTTCATCATGGCCGAGAGGTGCGGAAACAGGTCGACGGCCCGCCCGAGATTCTCGAGTGCGTAGAGATCGTAGGGGGCGTACTCGCCGACGAACTCGACGTAGTCGAACATGCCCGAGTGGCCGACCAGTTCGACGATGGACGGCCAGGAAATGTGGAGGTGTGTACCCAGGCTCGGCTGGTCCGCGTCGAGCAACTCCCGGAGTCGATTCCTACGCATCGAGTACCCGCCTCCCTGCGAAGAGATCGTCCCACAACGTTTCCGGGATGTCGAAGAGCGCCGCGATGAGGACGATGCCCAGCGCTGTCAGGGCCGTCGCCCACGGCGGAAAAGTCGGCACTGCCTGCGCGCACTGGCTCTCCACCCCGTCCGGGACGACTCGGAACACCTCGCCCCCGCGATCGACGATGT
>JABSQW010000272.1 GCA_013215605.1 Myxococcales bacterium | reverse complement strand
CGCTCTACGTTAGTCTGATAGTTATTGTTATACTTTATTATTCTTTTCAATGACTTATTTGGAAATAAGAGTATTACCTTTTAGTCTCATTTGATATTGATACCTTAGATTTCATAAAACCGTAACATACCTCAAAAGGTATTTCTCCAAGTTTCTCGATTCTTCTTTTTGCAATATTTTTAGCTTTGAGAATATCTAATTTTGACATTACTTTTTCTAATATAATCATTTCATTATATACTAACTTGTTATATTTAAAAACTTGAAAAAGCCAAGAATAAGATTCTACATAATCTTTTTTAATATATTTACCATTTTTATATAATGTTGAGATAAAAGCTTGAGAAAAAATATCTCCATTTATAGCCGCATACAATACTTTATCAAAACCTTTTTTATATTTATGTTTATCAAAAAGTTTTAGTCCAAAGAATCCTGTTGCTGCTGGGCAAAAATTTAGTTCTGCTTTTTTCATTAATAATATAGATTCTTTTAGATTGTCTTTTAGATATATTATCCCTAATAAAAACTGTGCATTTTTATTATTCTGACTAGACAATACTTTTAATCTTTCAATTTTTTTATTAAATATATTCTTTTCATCAGTTAACTTCTTTAATTCTTTTCTTTTTTCTTCTTTTTCAATATTTTTTATATTATCAAAAAAATCAATATTTTTATTAATCATATTTAAACTAGATAAGAAATCTTTACTATTTTGATATCTAACTTTTTTTTCTAGTTTAGTACTATTGAAAATTATTGTCACAAGTCCAGAAATATTATAATATTCCATTATTTCTTTATCATCTTTATTATTTAATGTAACATCTATAAGAATAAATTTAAATTTATTTAATTCTTTTTTTACATACTTATTTAAAAATGTAGTGCGTTCCATTTCTTTACAACTCATACACCAGTCTGCTGTAAAATATAATATAACAGGTAATCTAGAATTCTTAATATCTTCTTTTAGTATCTCTAAACTGTAATTTTTATTTATCTCTTTTATTTGATTTGCATTTAGTATAAAAGTTGATATAAATAATAAAAAAATATATTCTTTCATTTTAACCTTTCATTCTTACTTATAACGTTTAAAGTGAGGAACAAGGCGTTTTAACGGATTGATAACGTTAAGTTCAAATCTCATAATTCGACAATTAAAATATCAAAATTGATTTGACCTAGCCTCGTTTTTCTCCTCTGTTTTGTTATAAGTTTAGTTTATATTATTATTTAAATTTGTATCATTTATAATTTGATTAACTAAAGGAAATTGAAAATCTACAAAATTTGGGTTATTTACAATTTCATTATTAATATAATCTCTAATAGAATTTATATTGTTGCAAGCACCTACGATATTATTAATATGAGTAACTTTAGAATCAAATATATCATTAGTAGGATATTTAATAAGATTTGATAAAAGACCTCTTAAAGGATCTCTTTGTGGAAAATCTAAATCCCAACATCCTTGACAAACTAAAAATATTAATAAATATACTTCTTTGTTTAAATCAGTCATATTTCGTAAGTTATGTCCAACTTCATTGTTACCAGCAACTCTATCATTTCCGCCAGCGCCTCCTGCTCCAAGACCTTGAATTTGGTTTTGTAGTGGGTCAAATAATGGTATACGAACATTTATATTCATTAAATCAAGAATTTTTCTACCACAACCTTTGCTTGTATAGAATATATTTCCATTTGATTCTTCAAAGATATAATATTGACCTGTTGTTATTGTATTATTACAACAACAATTAACTGGGTTATTTTGAGTAATATTTCTTCTTCCTAAAATCACAAGTTTATTATTATTTACTAAATTCTGTTTAGCTTGATCTCCTCGACAATTTGGCATATTTATCCTTTCTTATAACTATTTATTCATTCCTATTGTTGTCCATTTAACCCATATTCTAATTATTAATAGACAAATAAATGTTCCTTTAATAATATGTTAAACGTGAGTATAGCTTGGTTTTAAATTAATATTGCATTATACTAGCATTTATCTTAAATAAAAAATGTACTTT
>JABSQW010000271.1 GCA_013215605.1 Myxococcales bacterium | reverse complement strand
CACGCGCGCTGCCCCGGACCCAGTGATCGGATGAACCCGACCGACGACGACACTCGAGACGACTGCACGAAGCTCTCGGCAGAGATGTTGCTCCAGGACGCCCAGGTGGCGATCGAGGAAAGCGATCTCGAGGGGGCGCTCGAGTTCTTGCGCATGGCCGCCGAGTTCGATCCGGCTCGAATCGAGTTCGAGGGACCGTGGATCTCGTGAGCAGTCAGCTTGTCAAGCACTACCGCGATTGCGTTGGCGACACTACCAGGGCGCCGCGGATCGTCGCTGATCACGCCGCGATCATGCGCTTCAATCTACCCGCGGACGCTGGCTTCCTGCTGTCGTTCGTCGACGGAAGCACGACCGTCGACGAGGTCGGCACCCTCTGTGCGCTGCACGTTCGAGGCGCTTCGCATCCTCGACCGTCTCCCCGACACTGAAATCATCACGGTGGATTCATGAACGCTTCCGCTCCGTCGCTGCTCACGTTTCTCGACGCTCCCATCGTCGTGGGAGATCCGCAGGGATGCGTCACCTACGTCAATCCCGCGTTCGAGGCGCTCTTCGCGTGGTCGGCCGAAGAGGCCCTCGGGCGCCCACTCGCCGCGCTCTTCGAGGGCGGAACGCGCGAGGGCGTCCTCGGCGCGGTCGCCGAGGTCTGCTCGAAGGGGGAGACGGTGCGATTTCGGTTTCGCTACGAGGGTCGCGGATTCATCGCGGTCGCGTCGCCCATCCAGGCCGGGGGCCAGAGGATCGGCGTCGTGATCCTGCTCACCGCGTCCGCCGCCGAGGACGAACGCTGCCTCTCGCTCCACCGCGACCTCGACGATCCGATGGCCGAGCTGAACCGCTCGCTCGATGAGCTTCTCGAGGCGACGGGCGGCCGGCGCTCGGCGCGTTACCGCTCGATGGTCGAGGACGGGCTGCGCGCCCTCGAGCGCGTCAAGAAGACCAATGCCGCCCTGCGCGCGGTGCTCTCCGGCGCGCCCGAGTCGAAGGAGTCCGAGGCCGTCCGCCTCGACGCCCTCCAGGTGCTCGAGGACGCCTCGGCCCGCGTGAGGGAAAAGTACGCCGTCGCCGCCGTCGACCTCGAGGTTCTCATTCCCGGCCAGCTCCCGCCCGTGCAGGGCGACCCGGAGCGCCTCCTGAAGGCCCTGGTCCGCCTCCTCGACAACCGCCTGCAGTCGGTCCGGTCCGGCGACTCCGTCATTCTGGCCGCCCGCGCCACCGGTCGCGGTGACGCGACCTCGGTGGTCGTCACGATCGTCGACTCGAACGGCCCCAACAACACGGGAGACGCGCAGCCCCTCGAGGACACCACGGTCGCGGACCTCGTCCGATCCCTGGGCGGCGACCTCCGCACGACGCACGACACCTTCGTGGGTACGACGACGGCGATTCGTCTGCGTGCAGCTGAATCAGCGGAAGCGGTCCGCTGAAGGGGTACTCGACGACAGTCGAGCTCGCATCTTTCTTCTGGCTCCAAGGCAGCCCTCTGACAGGCGCCCCCACTCGACCCTGAAGCCGCGCCCTCCCCGGGTACCCGCCCCTCCGCCTCCGTGCGGGTCTGGGAATGCCGGGACCTCGACCTTCGCCTGGGTCCCCATTACTCTCCGCTACCGCGACGGAAGGAGAGAGCGTGAGCGAGCGGAAGTTCAACCGGGTCTGCCTGGCGTACAGCGGCGGGCTCGATACGTCGGTGATCCTCCACTGGCTGCTCGATCAATTCGATTGCGAAGTGGTCGCCTACACGGCGGACGTGGGTCAGCAGGAGGAGCTCTCGGGGCTGCCCGAGAAGGCAAAGGCGACCGGTGCCCTCGACTGCATCGTCCGAGACCTGCGCGAAGAGTTCGTGCGCGATTTCGTGTTTCCGGCCATCCAGGGGTCGGCGATCTACGAGAGCACCTATCTGCTCGGCACTGCTCTCGCGCGCCCCCTCATCGCGAAGCACCACGTCGAGGTCGCGCGCGAGACGGGCTGCGACGCCGTCGCCCACGGAGCGACCGGCAAGGGCAACGACCAGGTTCGCTTCGAGCTCACGTTTCGCGCGCTCGCGCCCGAGCTCGCGATCATCGCGCCGTGGCGGGAGTGGGACATCCGCTCGCGCAGCGACTGCATCGCGTACTGCCAGAAGTACTCGATTCCGGTCACCGCCACCCTGGAGAAGCCGTACTCAATCGATCGAAACCTCATGCACATTTCCTACGAGGGTGGAGTTCTCGAGGACCCGTGGCGCGCTCCCGACGAGTCCATGTTCCTGCTCACCGAATCCGTGGAAAATGCCCCCGAAAACCCGACGGAGATCATCATCGGCTACGAGAAGGGCATTCCGAATAGCATTGACGGGCAGACGTACACGCCCGCCGAACTTCTCCACCGGCTGAACCAACTCGCCGGTGCCCACGGCGTCGGCCGCGTCGACATGGTGGAGAACCGCTTCGTGGGGCTCAAGTCGCGCGGCGTATACGAGACGCCGGGCGGGACCGTGCTCCACGCCGCCCACCGCGCACTCGAGTCGATCACCCTCGATCGCGAGGCTGCGCACGAGCGAAACAAGCTCGCGCCGCGCTTTGCAGAGCTCATCTACAACGGGTTCTGGTACGCGCCGGAGATGGAGATGATGCGAGCCGCGATCGAAGTGACTCAGCGCAATGTCACGGGGGAGGTTCGTGTGAAGCTTTCCAAGGGGAGTCTCCAGATCACGGGTCGGCGCTCTCCCGTCTCGCTCTACTCCGAAGCGATGTCTTCCTTCGAAGACGCGGGTGCCGAAGACACCTACGACCAGCGTGACGCCGCTGGTTTCATCCGCCTGCAGGGGCTGCGTCTCTCCCGGTAGCTCGGCTCGGCTCGTCGCGGCCGCCCAGAAACTGCAGGAGATAGGGGAGCGAGGTCTTCACGAGGTCGACCTCCGGCGCGAGCGTGACGCCGAGCGCGAACACGTACGAGAGGGTCTTCGCGTACAGGAGCAGGTCGTTCGGGAGCTGTAGACCCGGCGTGCGGCGAAGCAGCTCGACGGCGGCATCCTTCAGCGGCAGCACAGCAGAACTCTCGAGCGCGAGAGCACCGCCGTGTCGCGCGAGCTCGTCGATCATCTGGGCGACGGCGTCGCACACCGTGTCGCGTGCGCGAGGTTCGACCATTCCCATGCGCTCCATCGAGTCGACGAAGCCCTCGACGTCGCGGCGGATGAGCGCGTGCACGCTCGAGCGCAGCTCGCGGCGCAGTTCCGGTGTGAGTCGGCGCGACAGCCCGAAGTCGATGAAGAGCAGGGTGGGGCGCTGCGCGGCGCCCGGCTCGTCGAGTACGAAGAGATTTCCCGGGTGCGGATCGGCGTGGAACAGGCCGTCGACGAAGACCTGTTTCGCGTAGGCGCGAGCGAGGATCTCGAGTATCGCAGCCGGCGCGACGCCGAGACGTGCAAGGCCGGCCGCGTCGTCGATGCGGACGACCGGTTGGTGACGCATCGTGAGCACGCGCCGGCTGGAGTGCGACGGGATCACCTCGGGAACGGCTACCTGCGAGTCGAACGCGAGGTTGTCGGCGATCTCCGCCGCGATCCGAGCTTCGCGCGTGAAGTCGAGCTCCGCCTCGAGGCCTTCCTCGAACTCCGCGAACAGTCGCCGCCAGTCCGGGGGGCGAGAATCCCGCTTTGCGAAGCGACGTGCGAGCCGAAGCGCGCCACGCAGGATGGCGAGGTCGGCCCGGCGCGACGCTGCGAGCCACGGGTACTGGACCTTCACCGCGACGTCCTCGCCGCTGGGAAGGGTCGCGTGGTGAACCTGGGCGATGGAGGCGGCGCCGAGGGGCTCGGGGTCGAAGTCGGCGAACAGCGCGTCGAGCGGAGCGCCGAGCTCACGCTCGATGGTTCTCTTCACGAGGTTCGAGGGGAGGGGAGGGACGCGATCGCGCAGCGACGCCAGTGCTTCGCTCGCCGATCCAGGCAACAGGTCGTGGCGGGCCGCGGCGAACTGGCCAGCCTTCACGTACGCCCCCTTCAACTCGCCGAGGAGGCGAACGACGCGGTCGAGGACGCTGGACCGGAGCGCCGTCCGGCGGTTCTCGAGATCGCGCCCCACGGCGAGACGCCCGATGAAGACCATCCACGCCACAGAGGTCGCGCACGCGGCGATCCGCAGCCCCTGTTCGATTCCGACCGCGCGCATCGCGAGACGCAGGGACGACGCGTCGAGAGACAGCAGCGTCGCGCCGACCCGAGTCGGCTGGGGGGGGCGACCGCCAGTCGGTGTCGACCCCTCGACGCGCGCGGGCACGAGCGGAGTCTGGGTTCGCAGGCGCGTGCTTGACATCGTCTTGAACGATAGATTAGACAACCTTCGACGCGGAAATCCGCTCCAGGGGGTCGCACCGCATGAACTCAGCTCGCCGATGCTCTTCCCGCCAGTTCATGCGTGGCGTCGTTCTCGTCCTCTCGACCACGTGCATTGCCCTTTCGGGCTGCCACGTCCTCGACTACGGGCCCCGCTACGCGGAGGGCGAGATCGACATCTTCGACGATCTCTTCGCGATCTCGGTCCCGGACGAGGAGCACGCGGTAGCCGTCGGATACCAGGGCGCCGCGTACTGGACGTCCGATGCCGGCGAGACCTGGCACAAGGGATCGACGCCCACCATCCGCCTCCTCTACGCCGTCTCGATGGCCGACTCGCAGCACGGCTGGGCGGTCGGACAGCTGGGTACGATCGTCCGCACCGACGACGGGGGCAAGACCTGGACCGAGCAGCCAAACCTCAAGGTTGGCGAAGGCTCCCACCTCTTCGGTGTGCACGCGCTCGACGCGAACACCGCCTGGGCCGTGGGCGAGTGGGGCACGAGAATCCTCACCGAGGACGGCGGGGAGACCTGGGTCGACCACTCGCTCGGCGTCGATCCGCTGCATCCGATGTTCGTGTGGCTGTCGGAGAGAGACCAGGACCGCGTTCGAGGCGGTGAGAAGGTCTACGAGGATGTCGGCCTCAACAACATCACTTGTCTCGCGTCACCCAGTACGAAGTGCTGGTTGATCGGCGAGTTCGGCTACATCTTCTGGTCCGACGACCGCGGCGCGAACTGGACGCGGGCCGACATCGTTGGCGACGTGCACCTGGAGCCCTTGATCTTCGGCTACAACGAGATCGACGTGCGCGAGGAGTACATTCCGGATCTGCGGCGATTCGCCGAGGCGATCGCCGATGAGACGCACGTCAACGTGAGGGTCGATCCCTTCGCGAGCGCAAGGGAGGTCGCCGCGTTCGGCAACGAAGAGGATCCAATCGAGCTCTTCGACCTGCTCTCCGCGCGCATCCAGGACGTTCGTTCCATCCTCGACGACGCCGGCGTTGCCACCGACCGTCTGCGCATGCCCAACAAGCCGCCCTGGGACTTCGAGGATTTCGTCGATGACGATCCCGGATTCCTGACCCGGTACCTCGACAGCCGCCGCGCGGATCGTCCCACGGTGGAAGTCTCCGTGATCCAGAACCCGTATCTGTTCACGGTCCGATTCAGCAACGAGCGGAACGGCCTGATCTCCGGACTCGGTGGCGTCATCCTGCGGAGCCAGGACGGCGGTCGCACGTGGCGGTACCAGGTGACCGACCGCAAGCAGGCCTTCTTTTCGATTGCCGAGACCTCGGATCGAGTCATCGCGGTCGGCGAAAAGGGCCTGATCCGCATGTCGAAGGACGGCGGAGAGAGCTGGACGGAGCCGTCGAGCTCGTTCCCGCGGATCTTCACTTTCATGCGCGACCTCGGCTTCGACCGGCACCGGAAGATCGGGTTCATCGTCGGTCAGGAGGGGATGGTTCTCCGCACTCGCGATGGTGGAGCGAGCTGGGATTGGGTGCTGCCGCCCCAGAGCCGAAGGAGTTGAGAACGGTCAGCGAACGTCGAACTTCGCCATCGCCGAGCTCCCTGCATCCTGTTTCGCTTCCCTGATTGTGGTGAAATTGCCTCGTACGTGTTGGCAATCTCGGCGGATTTCGGGAATGTTGGGAGCTCCACTGGCGTCGAGTTCCGCATTGGTTGACCGTTTCCGCTGGTTTTAGCCCTCTCAAGCCGGCCGCTTCGCGTGCCGAATCCAGTAAAGACATGTCAGATGTTCCGGAATCGCGAGTAGAGGCGAAGGCGCGGGTCATTGTCGTCGACGACAACCGGCTGATTCGCGAACTCGCCAAGGACGCCCTCGATGAACTCGTCTCCGTGGAGACCTGCGCGAGCGGCGAGGCGGCTCTCGAGGCCCTCGCGCGCGAGCCGGCCATGCTCGTGGTTTCCGACCTCGAGATGCCGGGAATGTCGGGGATCGATCTGCTCGAACGAATTCGTCTCGAACAACCGGGCACCGAATTCATCATCCTGACCGCGAACGCCTCGATCGACAGTGCCGTGCGTGCGCTTCGCATGGGAGCGGCCGACTACCTGCGCAAGCCCGTGCGCGCGGACGAGCTCGGCGCGGTCGTGGAGCAGGTCATCGCGCGGCGCCGACTCATCGAGGAGAACGAGCGGCTGCGCGAAATGCTCGACGTCGTCGAGTCGTGCCGTACGCTCACGCGCTGCCTCGACCCGGGCGAGGTCTACGCGGTTGCCCTCGACGTGTTCCTGCAGTCACTCTCCCGATCGCGCGGACTGGCGTTCTTCCGTCGCACCGCGATTCCGACATCGGACGGTGTCGCCTTCCGCGGCTTCGGCGAGGCGGACGCCGTGATGCTGCGCAACGAACTCGTGAACCAGAAATCGTTCGACATGGAGAGCGTCGACGGAATCGAGGTCGTTCACGAGGGACCGGTGGTCGACCTCTTGCGCAAGTCCGGAATCCACGGGGGCCGCGTCCTGTCCGTGCCGCTGCGCGGGAACGGTGAGGAGCTGGGCATCGTCTGGATCATCGAAGACGAGGGCGCCCGGGCCTTCGAGGCCGGGGAGATCGAGCGGGCGCTCATCATCGCCGGTCACGCCCACATCGCGTTGGCGAACGCAGAACGCTACAGCCACGCGAAAGAGCGGGCGTTCATCGACGATGTTACCGAGGTCTACAACGCCCGGTATCTGCTGCAGGCCATCGATCACGAGATCCAACGCGCCAAGCGCTACGACAAACAGCTGTCCGTGCTCTTTCTCGATCTCGACCGATTCAAGCTCGTGAACGACCAGCACGGACACCTGATCGGCTCGCAGGTGCTGCGGCGCCTGTCCGAGGTGCTCCAGCCCTGCATCCGCCAGGTCGACACACTCGCGCGCTACGGCGGGGATGAATTCACGATCGTGTTGATCGACACCGGTCACGAGGCCGGTTTGGCCGTGGCCGAGCGCATCCGGCGCACGGTCGCCGAAGCGATCTTCGATGGCGGTGGCGATCAGACGATCCGCCTGAGTATCTCGATTGGCGTCGCCACGTATCCTGCGCACGGGATGGATCGCGAGCATCTCCTCGACGCTTCCGACAAGGCGATGTATCGCGCGAAGTCTTTGGGGCGGGACCAGGTGTGCTCGGCTGACGATCTCGGCTGAGGTCGAACTGGGTTCGCTGTGGCGCGCGCGAGCCGACGCTTTCTCGACTTCGCTCGCCTTCGGTTCTCTGCGCGCGCCCTTCGGGCGCTTGCCGGGTCGTTCAATGGACATCCCGGGTGCGGCATCTGTTTGCGGGACGGGTGGGTCTGATGCCGCACTCTGAGCGCGCGGTTTGACAGTCGCGACCTCGCTCTGCTACCAAGCCCGCGTTTTCCTTCTGTTTTTCTGATCTCCGGGACGAGCCGGCGCAGACCGGCAGTGATGAGCCTGGCAGCGAGGTGGGCCGTGGCCCGATCGAGCGTCGATCTGGACGGCATGGGAGTTCTGCGGCGCACGCACGCGAGCGGTGAAATCACGATCGACCTCGTGGATCGGGAGGTCGTCGTCGCCGGCTGGGTGCAGCGCCGGCGCGACCACGGTGGTCTGATCTTCCTCGACCTGCGCGACCGCGAGGAGATCGTCCAGGTCGTCTTCCACCCCGATGCGTCGCCCGAGGCGCATCAGCGCGCGGGCGAGCTGCGCTCCGAGTACGTCATCGCGGTGCGGGGAACCGTGCAGCGCCGCTCCGACGACACCATCAACCCGAAGCTCACCACTGGCGAGGTCGAGATCGAGGTCGCGGAGCTGCTGCTCCTCAACCGCTCGACGCCGCCGCCGTTTCCCATCGAGGAGGAGGCCGACGCCGACGAGTCGACGCGCCTGCGCCACCGCATCCACGATCTGCGGCGCCCGCCGCTCCAGAACGCGCTGCGGCTGCGCCATCGCCTCTACCAGGCGGTGCGGGCGAGCCTCTCGTCACAGGACTTCCTCGAGATCGAAACGCCGATGCTCGCGAAGTCGACGCCTGAGGGCGCGCGCGACTTCCTCGTACCGAGCCGCCTGCAGGAGGGCTCGTTCTACGCGCTCCCGCAATCTCCGCAGATCATGAAGCAGCTGCTGATGGTTGCGGGCTTCGATCGCTACTTCCAGATCGCTCGCTGTTTTCGCGACGAGGATCAGCGAGCCGACCGCCAGCTCGAGTTCACCCAGGTCGACCTCGAGATGTCGTTCGTCGGTATGGACGACGTGATGGCGGTGCTCGAAGAGGTCACCGTGGTCGGCTCGCACGGAGCGGCCGGGGTCGAGCTCGCGCGCCCGTTTCCGCGGATGACCTACGCCGAGGCGATGGGTCGCTACGGCTGCGACCGTCCGGACACACGGATCGAGTTGTCGCTCGAGGATCTGACCGACGTCTTCCGCGACAGCGAGTTCCGCGCGTTTCGCGGCGCAGTCGACGCCGGCGGCATCGTGAAATGCCTGCCCATCCACGACGCCGACGCGCTCTCCCGCAGTGAGATCGACCGCCTGGATTCGTTCGTCCGCAAGGAGCTCGGTGCGAAGGGCCTCGGCTGGATCCGCGTCGGCGCTGAAGGCGAGTGGAAGTCTCCCAT
>JABSQW010000270.1 GCA_013215605.1 Myxococcales bacterium | reverse complement strand
GTCTGCCAGGGAATACTCGCCGCAGATGAACTCGCGGTCGGCCAGGCGCTCGTCGAGCTGGCCGTGGGCTTCGCGACTCGCTTCGACGAAGCGACTGTACGTGGCGTCGCCGAATTCGACCGGTGTCGAGAACAAGCGGAATCGCTTCTGGTCGTTGAACTCCGACGACTGCCCGAGGGCGGCTCCGTAGCCGTTCACCACCCAGAAGAACCACGTGTAGAACTCGGAACGTTCGCGCGAGTCCTCTGGAATCAAGCGTCCCGTCTTCTCACCCAGGTAGAGGAGAATCGCACCGGACTCGAAGACCGTGATCGGATCGCCGCCGTCCGCCGGTGCGTGATCGACGATCACGGGCACCTTGCCGAACGGGTTGCGGGCCCGGTGCTCGGCACTCTTCTGTTCGCCCTTGCCGAGATTCACCTCGTGGTAGTGGTAGGGGAGCTCGAGCTCTTCGAGCGCGATCGCCGCGCGCCAGCTCATGGTGGTGATGTAGCCGTAGTAGTCGATCATGCGGCCTTCTCGAGTTTCGACGATCTGGAAGTATGCGGGCAGAACCGCTTCGGGGTCTACTGCTGGGTGTCGAGCTCGATCTCGCGGAACGGGCCCCTCACGAAGCGCGCCTGGTGGCTTCGGACTTCCGAACCCTCGAAGGCCTCGAGGTCCTTGTTCTCGAAGATGAAGAGCACGGGCTGCACGACCTCGCCGGCGACGAAGCCGGCGTTCCCGGCGGTCACGGCGCCGGGGTGGGGAATCGACAGCGAGAGCCGGGAGCTGGCGAACAGTGCGACGGGGACGAGTGGAAGCGCTGCCAGGACGACGAGAAGCAGGTTTCGCATCAGCCGAATCTTCCTGTCACGACGTTCCACGAAACGCGTGCGTGTCCGGCGTGTCCCCCGACCGTCAAAGCCGGATCGGAACCGCGCCGAGGACGCGGAGCCAGCTGGAGGCCCAGCGCCGAGGCTCCCCGTCGAGCTCGAAGCCGGGTGCCTGTCGCAGGAGCTCTTCGAACGCGATTCTGGCTTCCAGGCGCGCGAGCGACGAGCCGATGCAGAAGTGAAGGCCGTGGCCGAAGCCGAGGTGACGCTTCATCGATCGCTGGACGTCGAAGCGTTCCGGCTCCCGGAATTCGCGTTCGTCGTGGTTGGCCGCCATCCAGGACAGGACGACAGGAGCGCCCGCCGGGATCACACGTCCGTGCAGCTCCACCGATCGGGTCGTGATGCGCGGTGGCGACTGGACCGTCGGCGCGTCGTAGCGCGCCATCTCCTCGACGGCGTTCGCGATTCCGGACGGATCGTCGACGAGGAGCTTCTGCTGGTCGGGATGCTCGGCGAGGCGCACGGCGCCGTTCGCGATGAGCGATGCCGTGGTGTCGTTGCCGGCGACCATGAGCTGGTACCCCATGCCGACGACCTCCTCATCGCTCAGCCGATCGCCGTCGATCTCCGCGGCGATCAGCGCACTGAGCAGATCGTTCGCCGGTCGTGCTCGCCGCGTGGCGACCAGCTCTGCGAGGTAGGTCGCAAGGTCGGCGACGGCGTCGCGCTGTTCGCGCTCGGCGACCTCGGCGGAGATGGCTGGGTCGCGCTGTTCGATCTTCTCCGCCCACAGGCGGAACTGCCAGCGCTCGGCTGCGGGCACGCCGAGGAGCG
The DNA here is from genome assembly GCA_013215605.1 of Myxococcales bacterium. Taxonomy (GTDB): domain Bacteria; phylum Myxococcota_A; class UBA9160; order UBA9160; family SMWR01; genus JABSQW01. Next base: position 1,737 of record JABSQW010000270.1, on the reverse strand, counting down.
CACCGATCACCTGGGTGGCCAGAGGTGCCGCGTAGTCGTGCATCAGCTCGCAGCGTCCGGCGTCCCGTACGTCGGTCAACAGCCGCCTGGCGAGGTCGCGCACGGTGGGCTCGAGCGAGTCGATCCGGCGCGGCGTAAACGTCTTCGCAAGCAGCGAGCGCATCCGGTTGTGGCGCGGCGGATCGAGATAGAAGATCCCGAAGTCCATCATCCACCGCGGCATGAGCTCCGTGGGCTCGCTGTCGGTCTCCGCGTAGTGGTCGGGATCGCTCGCGAAGGTCTCCCAGTCGCTGGCGGCGTTCCACACGTCGTCCCAGCGTGTGAGGGCCCAGAAGCGCAGGCGCTCGTTCCAGTACGCGGGATGCGCGTCGCGCAGGGTGCGAAAGACCGGCAGCGGGTCGAGCTGGAACTCGATCTGCGTCGGGTCGTATTCGAAGCTCTCGTCCGATCTCGGAGCGTCCACGTCGACTCGAGATTAGTCGGCCCGAACTTCGTTTGCCTTCGGCTCAGTGCGCCGAGGCCGACGATGAGTCGGGTTCCTAGCCCTCTAAGGGCTGCATCGGGTTGTGCCGGACCATCGCCGATCCCGGCGGGCCCATGAGCATGCGATAGCGGTGCAGGCGGCGGTGGAACAGCGGAACGAGCTGCGCGTCGTGCTTTCCCCAGTCGTCGAAGACGAACTGTTCGAGGGCCGCGTCGCCCTCCTGCCACGTGGAAGGCCGCTTGCCGAGGAGCGGAGCGAGATCGTCGAGATTGGCCTCGACCACGGCCTCGCCGATCTGGTCGCAACGCTCGAGGTGGCGAGCGAGGCGGAAGGCGGTGCGAACCTGGTGCTGGGTAGTCGAGTCTCCCGTCTGGAGGGTGCGGAGCGATCGGACGAGGTGCGCGTGCGCGACGGCGCCCGACGACGCGTTCTCGGGCTCGGGGATCTCGTTCACCGGCGCGAGCTCGATGCCCAGGATGTCCGCCAGCGTCTCGATGCCGAAGAGGTTCGTTTCGCTGCACCACTGCATGTTCGTCATGAAGTCCGACCCCTGCGGCGGGTCGGCGAGCGACGCGTGAAAGGCCAGTTGATCGGTCAGCGTCATGGCGAGCAGGTAGTACTTCAGCGCGTAGACGTCGACCGGAGTGTCCGTGATCTTCGAATAGTGCTCGTACATGCGCGGGAAATCGCCGTACCCGAGAATCGTGTCGCGCATGCGGAACGTGGCGAGGTCCATCAGCGGATCGCCAACGTGGCCGATCTCGACGTCGAGTACGGCTGCGATCTTCCCATCGCAGTGATGGAATTGCCCCGAGTCCCAGACGATCGGTGTCTCGCGGCCCTGGTTGTCGATGGGGTTGCGGGCCAGCCAGCCGAGCGCGAACTCGAGGAACGGATCGGGCTGCCGCTTCGATTCTCGGTAGGCGTCCTCGTACGCCTTCAAGCCGACGATTCCCGACCTGTCCGGGCTCTCGGCGTGCAGGATGCCGGCCTTCGCGAATGGCTCCACGGGAAGGGCGTGGATGCGCGCGAGGACTTCCATGTAGTCGGTCATCACCGCGTCGCGCTCCTCATCGCCGACGCCTTCGAAGTTGTTGCTTCCGCCGATGCGATCCATCACGTACGCCCGCGGCGAATCGATGAAGCCGTAGACGTGGGGCACGGGGATTCCCCCCGCCTCCAGACACTTCTGGAAGCGCATCTCGTGGTCGAGCGGGAAGCCGAAGAAGGTGTCGAGGCGGTCGCCGCGCACG
>JABSQW010000269.1 GCA_013215605.1 Myxococcales bacterium | reverse complement strand
GGAAAGCATCGCCTGGTTCCATGAGCTCTTTTGTTGATGAAATTTTTCTTACATTTATTGCGGTGCATCTTCACCACACATTGGACATGGAGGCATCAGTGCTCATCCCGGTGCTACGAATTGCTACTCACTGTGTGTGCATGCAGTCTGCTGGAGTGCCCAGTGTGTGCTCAGGCCACCACTGCTACATGCTCATCCCAGCACTGGGCATTCCTAATTCCTGTAGTCAGACAGGCCTTTCTGTGCCTGCTGGTGCATAGCAAAGAACCTTTGACATACCCAGCTGCAGTACCCTATGATTTCCACATGTGCGAATTCCCACCTACTGCCTCATAGTATTATTGCACACAGTGCTTGGTGCTCAGCCCAGTGCTGGGAATTCCTCATCCTCTCCTCTGCATCTGCATGTGGTGCAAGCCAAGTGACCAGCAAGTGACTGCCCCAATTGCAATCACCATTCTGCAGTCTCCTCCATTTTTCCACACCCCATGACTGCCACAGCGAAGACCATTCTGATTTCTCTTGCCTTATGCCTGTCACCTGTTCCAATTGACTGCCCAATTACCATCACCATTCTGCACTCTCATCACTTCTGTCACAAGCCACTGCCACACCCAGGGAGACAGGACCATTCTGTGCTCTCCTACTTTTCGCCAGTCACCAGATTTCAGCCTGTGTGCAAACATTGTCAACTGCCTGCAACGAGAAACCGATTGCCCTTCATTCAACATTTCATCTCCTCACAATCACTTCATCCCGGCTAATGCACTGAGAAGAATTTTAGCAATAACTTCATTGTGCACTCCTTCATCACTTCTCGACACCTCAACATCATCATCACCCACCGAAATTTTGCCCATCCACATTTAGTCCCGAAAGCAAGGGAAAACAGCAATCGATGCATTGTGACAAATTGGATGGTGAAGGTGCTGAAAAGTTTCACTGCACCCTGAATGTCTGCTTCACCATCATCAACATTTGCACCAAGAACATGTCATTGAGTGATCTGGAAACTGTGTTTAGTGGAGAAGCAAAGTCAGCCACTAACAATGCTTCCAGTCATCTGGATTGTCAGAAGGATGATTTGCCTCCTGAAGAAGTCACAAGCAAGCTTTTACATAAACGTCAGGAGGGCAATGAAGATGAGGATGCAAAGGTTGGAACTGTTCAATTCTGTTTTTTCCACCCCAATCCCTTTTCAACAGTCATGAGACGCCATGGATGGATGGAACCAAGGAAGGACACCAATTTTGAATGGTCTCAGGTGGAGCATGACGCAATTAAAAAAAAGAACTCACACCTTTGGTTCTGTCAACGAGTTTTTGGTGTGATGGTCGGCTGTTGAAGAAAGATTCAAATCACACCAATCCAGAATGCCCAAAATTCATTTGCACCCAATGCCCCAGTTTCTTTCTCAAATACAAGTTCAGTGTCACACACTTCTTCATGGATCGAGTTAAATGTTCTTCATGCCATGGAAAAACCTGCTCACCCAACAGAACTTTCATGGCCAAAGACAGACACAATGGGATGTTGCTGACCAATAGTCCATCACTGTTGCAACACTTTGAGGACACTTTTCAATCAGAAGAAGCTAGAATCAGTCTCACACATAAGTGTGTTTCTCAGTTTCTCTTTGGAAATGGAAATGCTGATGTCACAAAGCAAATTTCAAGCAGCTGTCACAGTCGTGTGAGGATGCACTTAATGGCCCGGCTACGTCAAAAAGAAAGTTTTCAATGTGGTTTGCTGCCATCATTTCTTCGCCTGTGCCAACAACAGAACCCAACATCTAATGTGGCAATGCAGGAAGACGATCAACATCGGTTTTATCGAATGTTTGTGACCATTCCCCATGCATCATGCATCTTTCGGAAATTTTGCATCCCCAAACTTCACATTGATGGCTGTTTTAGCAAAACACCACAATGTGATGGAGTCATCATTGCAGTGGTTGCCACTGCATTCAATGGTCAGAACTTGATCCTTGCAGCTGCTTGGGTGCCCAGTGAAAATGTTGACAACTTGGTTTGGGTCCTCAGGATGCTCATTATTTCTGACATCTCTGTCCACTTAGTTCCCTTATGCACTGATCGTGGAAAACTGTTGCATGCTGCTGCAGTTCTTAAAAAAGAAGACAACATGGTCCTTTCTCTCAAATGTTGTTTGGAACACATTATTCGGAATGTTTTTTCTAAATTCCCCATTAAGAAAGACCAGAAACCAATGTTCAGAAAGGCACTTGGCAAAATGCAAGCAGCGTCAAAGGTTGAACATTTCATTGTCCATGCAACGAGATTAAAGGCGCCCATTGCACCACGAACGATGGGAACAGATGTGTTGATTTACCTTCTGAAAGGAATGCATCCTCGTCATTGGACAGTTTTTGCCAACAAATCTCTATGTGATGATTCAGTGTGGGAAGAAAAACACCATTCCTTCATTGAGGGACTGCTGAAAGAAAAACTGCTGAAAGACGCATCAGGACATGAGGAGGGACATGAACCCCTATCGTGGTCAACAATAAAAGCACAACAGATGAAAGATCCAGTTCCAATTGGTGACAAGTTCCCACTGTTTGGCACATCAAGGAACAATGTTGCCGAATCAGCAGCCAGACAATTGTCAGTGTTCAAAGTTAGGAACAGTTCTCCACCTGCTGCAGTCTCGTTGTTTCTGACAGAGGCCATTCAGCACACAAGAGCAATCATCAAAGACTCTAAAGACATGCAACCCATTGGCTGCAGTCTTGCAGCCTGGAGGCTGCATCAAATTTCACTGGACAAAGAAGCCCGAATGACTGTTGTCAATCACAGCCATGATTCCATCACAGACACACACTCTTTCCAGATCATGTTCAATCGCAAGAATCTTCACAATGTCAACATCATTAGAGGTGTGTTGCATTGTGGCTGCAGTCAAAGAGAAATGTTCCAGCATGTGTGTGCACATGGGTGTGCTGCAATGACACATTTGAATCATTTGGACAAACTTGCACTCAATGGTGAAGAAGCTGAAGCCAGGAAGAAGAAATTTCAATTGGACAACATGCCACATTGGTCTTTGCTTAGCAACCTGAAAGAACATTCCCATGTCATGGATGAAGTCAAGACTTTGGTGTTGGAAGAGATGACGTTCGTGAATGTTAATGACTTGCTCCATCCGCCACCAAGGTGCAATAGCAGCACTCAATTCAACATGAAGAGGTTTCCTTCTGCTGGAGAATCAGGCAAGTCCAGAAAAAGCACCACACCTGTGAAGAAACAGAAAAAAGCTTTTGAAAAGAGTCACACAACAGATTCAGCACTCACTGCTCCCAAGAAGTTGTCACGCATTTGCCTTGCAGGATTGCAAAGACTCAATGAAGAGAATTTTTTTTTCTCTTTAAAACACAGCACTGACATGTCATTGAGACTCAGTCACTCGCAAGTTCTTCAGAACATCAATGTTGATCAAAGGAAGAGGCTTCATTTCTGCACTGAGTGTCATGAAGAAGGACACAACATCAGCACATGCGTGCAGCACCTCCAGCATGGAAGAATACATGTTCCTGCCAAAAACATCACAGGTGGTGAACACATGGTGTTGCAATTTGAAGATTTTGAAAGAGCAAAACATCAAACATTTCAGGAACCTGTCAAATCTCGTCCTGAACTCCTCATTGAATCATTTGCTAAATTTGCATTCCATGATGATCAACATGAAGACAATGATCGAAACAACAAAATCAACCCAGGACCCAATGATTTGAAATTGGCCCATGTGTTTGCACAGCATTTGACTGAAGCAGATGATGCAGACAGCAATCTTCCTGGGTTTGCCATGATCAATGATGACCCACCCAACATTCCTCAGAATTCCACAAGAACCATTTCGGAAAGTGAGGCAACTGGCAACTCACTTTCCAACAATGAAGAACAAGCATTGAGAGGTGCTGGTGCCGAATGCAGTGACAATTCCAGCATTGCTTCATCTGTCGAACTGAATGACAATCCACAATTTCACAATGACTGCATTTACGAAATGATTTTCAATGATGACCCTTCACCAATGTCCCATGATCACAAATCCAAGCCATCTTTCAGCAGAAAAAGGCAGAAACTCACTGCCACCCTGTGGAAAAACACCAGTCCACAGCCATTCCTTCCTCACAAATTGCTCAAAAAAT
>JABSQW010000027.1 GCA_013215605.1 Myxococcales bacterium | reverse complement strand
CCCACGGAGGAAGTCTGCGCGGCCGATGTCCTGGTGGCGCATCCAGTTCGATTCGAACTCGATGGCCAGGCGGTTCGCAAATCGATAGCCCGCGCGCATGTTCGCGCCGGGTCCGAATCCGCGCGAGCCCGCGCTCTTTTCCGGGTGGGACAAGGTGCCGCTGTCGAGCAGCGCGAAGTTCCCGCCGCCTCCCACGTACCAGCCGGGCCGCGAATAAATCGGTCCCTTACCGCTTGAGCGGTCGTCGCGGTCACCCCGCGCGTCGGACGACCCGGCGAAGCAGAAAAGCATCGCCAAGGCGAGCCCGAACGATCGTCGCACGAGCACTCTGCGCCCTCCAGGATCCCGAAGGAGTCCTTTACTTAACATTTTGCTGGCTGCGGTGGTACAACTTTCGCGTTCCGCCCGGGCCGTGGAAGCCACAGCGGCCGCGTCGGGTCAGACTCCGCGGCGAGACCGATATTCTTTGCTCGCCGGCCGCTTCTCCTTCATCCCCCAAATGGGCCAATCTCGCGGGATTCCGGTCGAATTCTGGTCGCAGCCCCTGCTTTGGGTGACGTCGTCCGGACACCCCGTGGGTCGTCTCGCGTCGGGTCGCGGACGGGCGGAAGGCGGGAATCCGGGGCGCTTCGTCGTGTTCGCGCTGTGTTAGCATACATCGCCGATGCGCCGATTCTGCGCTCACGCCAGCGCGTGGCCGTCGAACCGCGCCCGATCCTGCGAAGCGAGGAAACGATGAAGAGTCGAACGATTCGAAAGACTCTCCATGTGGTGCTCGCCGCGGTGTTGGTTGTGTCGCTGTGCGCCACTCCCTCCATCGCTCAGGATGACGCTGACGAGTCTCCGAGCGCCGATCTGATCGTGCTCGATCTGGTCTTCTTCCGCCCGGTCCGGCTGCTCACGTTCATCGTCGGAAGCGCGGCCTTCATCGCGACGATGCCGATTCCGTACATCTTCGGGGACACCGTGGTCATCGACGACGCGAGGGACCGGGCGTTTAGCGAACCCGCCAGCGAGTTGTTCGAGCGGCCCCTCGGGGATCTGTAACTCGACGCATTCGCGCTCTTCGGGGTCCTTCCGTGCTCCGACACGTAGCCGCACTCGTGGTGTCGTCCGTCGTTCTCCTGGGCGCCGGTAGCGGAGACCCGTGGCTGCGCATGCGGCCCATGAGCGACTCGTTCGTCGTTTCGGTGCCCAACGTCATGCAGCGACACGAGGACGTCACGACGGTTCCGTGGGGTCGTCAGAGTACGGTGATCTACCAGGTGGAGAAGGGCTTTGGATCGTACGCGGTCGTCTACGCCGAGTACCCGCGCGAGTTCATCGAAGCCGTGGACCTGCAGAAACTGTTCGACGCCCAGCAGGCGAACATCGTGCCGGGCACTCGCTCCGACGTACTGAGCGTGCAGCCGATCCAGAAGCACGCTCGCACCGCACGCGAAGTGGTCTTCCACTCCGACGACGGAAAACGCCTCAACATTGCCCAGATCGTTCTGTCCGGTCGACGGCTCTACACACTCCTCGGCACCACGGTACGTCCAGGCCTCGAGGACAAGGAGATCCGCCGCTTCCTCGACTCGTTCGAGTTCCGTTGAGCGACCCCCTGCCGGGGCCTCAGGAGTCGGGTGCCGGTGCGATCTCACCGACCTCGACTGCGTTGGCGAACGCGCGATCGTCTGCGGCGCGAAGCCGGCGGCTGAGTTCGCGACCGATGTTCATGTAGATCATCGCGAACTGCTCGGTGTTGTGGCGAGCCACCTGCTGCAGGTCGAGGGTCGACAGCTCGATGGCCCGGCATTCCTCATCCGCGCGGACGGATGCACTGCGGGGGCAGAAGTCCATGAGCGCGACTTCGCCGAAGCAATCACCGGCGCGAAGATGCCGGAGGAGATAGCCTCGCTCCTGCCAGGTCTTCACCACCGAGACGCGTCCGCTCTCGAGGACGAACGCCGAAGCGCCGTGATCGCCCTCGCGGAAGAAGTACTCGCCGGTCGCGACGGAGACCGGCTTGACGCGTTCGAGGAGAAGGTCGAGCACCTCGGGAGTGACACCGCCGAAGAAAGCCATTCCCTGCAGGAGTTCGATACGTTGATCGCTCATCGGGAAGTCCCCGTCAGGCTCGAGGGCCGGGTGTCGTTGCGGTCGCGGGCCGCGACTCGGCGAGTTGACCGCGTCCGTCCGTTCATCATACTGCTTCGACTGCGGCCGCGTTGAGTCGAGCCGCGACGACCGCAGGATCTCGCTGCGCTCGAGGTCGGAGTCACAGGGAGCACTGGATGGCGCGCCCGCACTACCGAAGCTTTCGTTCGAGCGGTCGAGCGGCAGCGATCGGGTTCGCGTCCGCACTGCTGGGTCTCGGCGGCTGCTCGTTCGTGCAACTCCACCACTATCCCGCCCCGAGCGCTCCTGGCGGCGAGGCTCACTACGACACCGAGTGGCGCTGTGGCTGGAAGCCCGGCCAGCGATTCACCGGGCCACCGGACCGGGTGCTGCTGCGCTCCGGCGAGTTGGTCGTGGGCGTACAGGCGGAGGCGCACCGGGTGACTACGTGGACCGCGGGTCCGCTGTTCCTCCCCGTGCTCCCCGCCATTCCGCCGTCTGCTTTTCCCCAGCGGCGCCTCGGCGATACTCACGGGCTCGCCATCGATTTCCGCGTGATCGAGCCTGCGCACGAGGATGTCGACTTCTCGGGTGTGGTGGTCGAGGTCGTCTCGTCGGACGGCCGGACACGGCGATTCGACGCGCGCGAAGAACGAGAAGAGGAAGTTCCCTTCGAGAGATGGACATCGACCTGGCGCCTCGCCGACGGTTTCGGTCTCGAGCGCGCGGCGGAAGCGGACCCCGGGGCTTTTCGGCTCCGGGTCACGGGGATCTCGTACCAGGGGGTGGTCTACGATCTGCCCACGATCGAATTCACCCCCGCACGCGGCTGGATGATGTGCGAAGAATACTGAGGCCGGACCGCGGCGCGGAGCGGGAGGGAACGAATTGACGGCCCAGGAAGACGCCTTCCGTCAGCAGGTCGAGGACGCCATCCGGCGAGACGACCCGAGCGAGCTCGTCGATCTCATCGTCGACGTGGCGCTCGAGGCCGACGAGTGGAACTGGGCGCAGGCCTGTTGTGTGCAACTCACGCGACACCGGAGCGCCATGGTGCGCGGCAACGCCGTGCTCGGATTCGGTCACATCGCGCGCCGTTTCGGCCGACTCGACCCGAATCTCGTGAAGCGGCTCGTCGATCGCGCGCTGCACGACCGCAGCGAGTACGTTCGCGAGCAGGCCGAGTCGGCGGCTGAGGACATCGAGACCTTTCTCTCGTGGAGCTTCGAGAGGTCTACCGCGTGAGTGGGGGGCACAGGCCGTTCGAGGTCGCGGCGCGTCTGCGCGGCTTCCGGTTCGCGTTTCGCGGGCTTGCGCTCGTCTTGCGAAGTCAACACAACGCCTGGATTCACGCCACGGCGACACTCCTCGTGTGCCTGTTGGGGTGGGCCCTCGGCGTCGGCCGTGTCGAGTGGGCTGTCCTCGTGCTCGCGATCGCGTCGGTGTGGGGCGCGGAGGCGATGAACACGGCTTTCGAGCATCTGTGCGACGCTGCGTCACCGGATCCCGATCCGAGGGTCGAGAAGGCGAAGGACGTCGCCGCGGGAGCGGTGCTCGCCACAGCTCTCGGCGCGGCCGTGGTGGCGCTGCTGATCTTCGTTCCGCGGATCCTGAGCTGGCTGAACAGCTAGAAGGGCCGTGAGGTCGAGGCAGCGAAAATGAGTGGAGCGAAGCGAAGGATCGACAACCGCGTGACCCGGATGCTCGGGGTCGACATCCCCGTCGTGCAGGCGCCGATGGGCTGGATCGCTCGTTCGCAGCTTGCGTCGGCGGTGTCGAACGCCGGTGCGATGGGAATCATCGAGACGTCGTCGGGCGAGCTCGACGCCGTGCGAGACGAGATTCGCAAGATGCACGATCTCACCGATAAACCGTTCGGCGTGAACATCGCCCAGCTCTTCGTGCGCGACCCTTCGATCGTCGAGTTCGTCGCCGACCAGGGGGTGAAGTTCGTCACGACTTCTGCGGGCAGCCCGATGAAGTACACGAAGCCCCTCAAGGAGGCGGGCCTCACCGTGTTCCACGTGGTCCCGACCCTCGCGGGGGCCCTCAAGGCGGTAGAGGCCGGGGTCGACGGTCTCGTGGTCGAAGGCGGTGAGGGAGGGGGATTCAAGAACCCGCGCGACGTCGCGTCGATGGTGCTGCTCCCGCTCGTGTGCGAAAGGGTGGACCTCCCCGTGATCGCCGCGGGCGGCATGCTCTGCGGCCGCACGATGGCCGCGGCCTTCTCGCTCGGAGCGGAGGGGATCCAACTCGGCACGCGCATGGTTTCGGCCGCCGAGTCGCCGGTGCACGAGAACTTCAAGAACGCGATCGTTGCTGCCGCGGAGACCGACACGGTCTTCCTCAACCGCTTCGAGAAACCTGGGCTGCGCGCCCTGCGGACTCAACACAGCGAGGCCCTCGAGCGCTCCCCCGAGAACGTCATGGGCGAGCTCGGCAGCGTGAAGAGTCTCTACTTCGGCGGCGACCTCGAGGCTTCGATTGCGCTCAGTGGACAGGTGGCCGGGCGCATCGAGTCCATCGCACCCGTCAGCCAGGTGATCGAAGAGATCCTCGACGAGTTCTACCGGGTGATTTCAGACCTCGGCCGGTACGTCGACCCTTAATGGCAGGAGAGAACCTCCACGTCGGGTGGAGGCGCGTCGTGCTGGGCGTTGCGTTGATCTTCGCTGCGCTGGGCGCGCTGGCCTGGTCGGTCGCGCAGAATCCCGAGTTCGCCATCAATCGCGTCGAGTGGGTCGACATTCCGGAGCCCACCGCCCTGGCGCGGGGACTCCACGCCGCGAGCCTCGTGGCGGATCTCCACGCGGACTCGCTGCTCTTCGGGCGCGATCTCCTCGAGCGCAGCGACGTCGGCCACGTCGATCTTCCACGTCTCCGCGAAGGCGGAGTGGGGCTGCAGTTCTTCACTGCCGCGACCGTCATGCCCATGAGCACCGATCCCCACGATACGAGCGCCGACGCCCCGGATCTCATCCAGCTGCTCGGCCGCGTGATGGGGACGCCCCTCGCGAGTCAAAGTGCGCTCGCTCGCGCGCTCTGGCAGGCCGGGCGCCTCGACGGCTTCGCGCAGCGTTCAAACGGAAGGCTCGTGATCATCGAGAACCGCCGAGACCTCGAGCGCTGGCGCAGGATGCACGAGCAGGATGCGGGCGTGATCGGCGCGGTCCTCGGGATCGAGGGCGCGCACGCGCTCGAGGCGAACATCTCCAACCTCGACGTCGCCTTCGACGCGGGTTTTCGGGTGCTCGGCCTCGCGCACTTCTTCGACAACGCGTTCGCTGGATCGGCGCACGGCCGGCGCAAGGGCGGTCTGTCCGAGATGGGTCGCGAGCTCGTGAGGCGGATGGAGTCGAAGGGGGTGGCAGTGGATCTCGCCCACGTTTCGCCGTTCGCGATTCGCGACGTCCTGCGCATCGCGACGCGCCCGACCCTTGTCTCCCACACCGGCGTGCGCGCAACCTGCGACAACCCCCGCAACCTCTCCGACGATCAGATCCGTGGCATTGCCCGCGGCGGCGGGGTGATCGGCATCGGCTACTTCGACCTCGCAGTCTGCGGCAGGGAGCCGCGTCACATCGTCTCGGCAATCCGCCACGTCATCGATCTGGTCGGCGACGACCACGTCGCTCTCGGCAGCGACTTCGACGGCGGCGTCGTGACCGCACTCGACGCGACGGGCCACATCCACGTCACGCAGCGGATGCTCGATGAAGGGCTTTCGCCGAGCACGATCCGGAAGGTGCTGGGAGAGAACACGCTCCGCGTAATGGCGCAGCTGCTCCCCTCATCCCGTGAATGATGCGGACCCGGGGCGACCCAAGACTCGTCCTGCAAGCAAAGCGCGCAGCGAGGCAAAGCCGAGCGGAGGCGCTCAGGCGGGCTTCGCCCGCCGAACCCCAGGCGAACCAGCCCGACGCTGGCGTGACAACGTCTTCCGCAGAGACTCCGCGGCGCCACTCCGAAACGACCGGTACCAGTCGAACCGTTCGAGGGCCTGTCGCAGGGCGCGTTCACCACCCGGAATCGGGTGGCTGCGGAAGAAGGCCGACACCTCGCGGCGGTGGCGGGACGTGAGCAGCGCGGGGGTCGCCTCGATCAGCCGACTCGCCAGCATTGCCGGCATGCGACCGCGCAGCTTCGACCAACGCTTCCGAACGAACGACCACGTGCGCTGCTTCGACGCGCGGTTCGAGAGCAGGCGAGCGAGAACGAAGATCACGTCCTGTGTCGGGATGCGATCGGTCAGCGTGAAACCGAGGGTCTTGTCGATCAACGCGGGCGATTCGAAGTCGGCGAGGGCGAGCAGGAAGCGGCGCTTCTCCTGAGGAGTTGCCGCCGATTCCATGGCGCGCACGAAACCGGTGTGGAGCTTCTTGTCGCCTGAGCGTGCAGCGAGAGACACGATGCCGTCGGCCAGGTTGGCATCGACGGATCGGCGGTTCGCAAGGTAGCGGTCGCACTGCGCGCGCGCCTCGTCGATCACCTTCGGCGAGCCAGCCATGCCGCCGACGATGCCGAGTAGCATGGCGCGTCGCACGCGCGTCGCGTCGTCTTCACGCGGTTCGGGCTTCCAACGGAGCTCGTCGAAAGACGCCGCAAAGTGTTCGAGAAGCCAATCGCGAAACGCGTCCTCGCATTTCGGCGCAGCTTCGGGAATCAGGGAGCCAGAGACGAACGCCAGCGGCTTGCGAAGCGCGGCGAGTACGTCGGCCTCCGGGTCGCCGGCCAGGGCGCCCGAGATCTCGAGGACGCTCGACAGTGGCGCTCGACCCGCCCGCGCGAGCGCCCACTGATGATCGATGAGGCCCATGCGTTCGATGGCGGTGAGCGACGGCAGGTGCGAGAGCAGGTTTCGCAGCTCGGCCGGGGAGTGGAGCGGTCGATAGAAGCCCGACTCCTCGGCGTTCGCGTAGATGAAGCTGGGCGCGTCGCGTCCGAGGGAAACGCGATCGCGTGCACCGAGGGAGAGATGGCGCGTGGTGCGGGAGCGCCGCCCGCGACCGATGCGCGTGACCACCGGCACCGGCCAGCGCGGGCGCTTCGGCTCGGACCGCTCCGTCGGCCCAAAGGGTTTGAGTACGAACCGCTCCTGGCCCAGGATCAGCGCCGAGCGTCCGCGTTTTCGCTCGTGGCGCACCTTCAGGACGGGGTACCCCTCCTGCTCGATCCAGCCCCGGGCCACTCGCTCGACGTCCTCGCCTGATGCCTTCGAGAGAGCCCGCCAGAGATCGTCCGCCACGGCGTTGCCCTCGCGGTGCTCGCGAATGTACGCCCGGACGCCCTTGCGGAACGCGGACGCTCCGAGATAGCGCTCGATCATTCGCACCACCGACGCGCCCTTCTCGTAGGTGATGACGTCGAAGTTCTCGTTCGCCTGCTCCGCCGTGTCGACGCGGCAATAGATGGGGTGCGTGTGGCGGAGAGCGTCGAGCTCGAGCGCCGCGGCGCGGCCGTGCATGAAGTCCTGCCACATCTTCCACTCGGGCTTCCAGCCGTCGACCACGTGGAACGCCATCCAGGTGGCGAAGGCCTCGTTGAGCCACAGATCGTCCCACCACGCCATCGTGACGAGATCGCCGTACCACATGTGCGCGAGCTCGTGGCAGATCACCTCGGCGGCGCGCTTTTTCTCGGCGAGCGTCGCGGTAGCTCGGTCGACCAGGAGCAACGTCTCGCGGAAGAATACCGCGCCGGCGTTCTCCATCGCGCCGAACTCGAAGTCGGGCACTGCGACGAGGTCGAGCTTCGTGTAGGGGTACGGGAGAGCGAAATAGCGCTCGAGGCCGCGCAGACACTCGCGCGCAGCCTCGAGGCCAAAGCCCGTGAGCCGTCCCTTTCCGGGCGTGTGCCACACGCGGATTTCGGTGGGCCCCAGGTGCGTGGGCCGCGACGATTCGAGTCGGCCGACGGCGAGCGCCACCAGGTAGGTCGACAGCGGCGGGGTTTCGGCAAAGTGGACGGTCTTGCGCCCGGCCCCCGGGCCACGCGCACCCTTGAGTGTCTTCACTTCGGGGGCGTTGGAGATGACGGTGTGTGACGCCGCGGTGGTGACGGACATCCTGAACCGAGCCTTCATGGCGGGCTCGTCGAAGCAGGGGAAGAACTTCCGCGCGTCGGTGGCTTCGAGCTGCGTGAACGCGTAGCGGTGACCGTCCGCCCGTGCTCGGTAGAGACCACACAGATCACTGCGGAGCTTCCCCGCGAAGTCGAGAGTGAGCGTCATCTCGCCCGCCGGGATCCGCTGGTCGAAGACGAGTTCGACCATCTCGAGCTCGGGCAGCGGCACGGCGCGCCCCGAAAGCGTGACACCGCCCACCTCGAGGCGCGGCTTCGCGACCCGCAGGTCGACCGCGTGGAGACGCAGGCGTCTCCGCGGAGCGCCGACCTCGAGATGGATCGATACTTCGCCGCGAAAGCTCGCGCTGCGCTCGGGATCGACATCGACGTGGACCGCGACGCGAGACGGCCGAACCTCGGGGTCGAGGCGGTGGCGGGGCAGGCGTTTCGTTGTGGTCATCGGAAATCCGTTCCAGGTTCTTGGGCGGTGGGGCGGGAATCTACCACTTCCCCGGAATCCCGCGTGCCCGCACACCGCTTCAATGGGTTCGTTTCGGCACGATTCGCCGCCGACGAGTGCACGGAGTCTGCGGTCGATGTACTCAGACTTCTCCGGCGCGCGTTCGTAGAGGCATATCCGTGCCCAGATCCGCTATTGATCTGACATGACGGAAGAGCAGCTCCTGCTGTTCCTGGTTCAGGTATTCGTCGTACTAGGCCTCGCCCGTCTGATGGGAGAGGTTTTCAGGCGGTTCGATCAGCCGCCCTTCGCCGGTGAGATCCTCGCTGGCGTCCTCCTCGGCCAGACGGTCCTCGGAACCGCGTTCCCCGAACTCTTCCACGGCCTCTTCCCGGACGACGAGCTCCAGCTCGCGATGTTCGAGGTGACGGCCGAGATCGGAATCCTCTTTCTGCTGCTCGCCATCGGTCTCGAAGTCGATGTCGCCAACGCGTGGAAGCTGCGCTCCCAGTCTTTCTCCGTGGCAGTCACGGGCGTGGTCGTGCCGCTCGTCGTCGGCTTCGGCATGGCGTGGTGGCTATTCGGCACGTGGGGCGAGCCGGGTTTCCCGCGGATCGCCTATTCGCTGTTCGTCGCGGCGGCGGTCTCGATCACGGCGATCACCATCGTGGCTCGTCTTCTCTTCGACCTCAAGATCGTGAAGTCCGATCTCGGACTGCTCCTGTTGTCCGCCATGGCGATCAACGAGCTGCTCGGCTGGGTGGTGCTCGCCGTCGTGATGGGGATGATCGGAGGTGCCGGCGGTGCACAGGGCGTGCGCCCCGACGCGATCGCTGCGGTCGTGCTCGGGACGATACTCTTCTCCGCCGTCTGCGCATCGATCGGCCGCGCGCAGGTCACGAAGCTGCTGCGCTGGTTCGATGCGCAGGGGCTGCCGTCACCGGCCACGCCGCTCTCGTTCGTGGTCTGCCTCGGACTCGTGTGCGGCATCATCACCGCCGAGATCGGTGTCCATCCGATCTTCGGCTTCCTGATCGCTGGCGTGATGGCGGGCGACCACAAAGCGCTCTCGGAGCACACGCGTTCCGTCATCACGCAGATGGTCGAGGCGATCTTCGTGCCGCTGTTCTTTGCGGGGATCTGTCTGCATGTCGACTTCGTCGGCAGCTTCGAAGCCGGGCTCGTGGCGGTCGTAACGGTCGTGTCCGTGTTCGGGAAGTTCTTCGGCGCCTGGCTCGGGACGTGGCTGGTTCGCATGCCGGCCTTCGATCGATTGCCCATAGCCATCGCGCACATCCCCGGCGGTTCCATGGGCGTGCTGCTCGCGGTGGTGGGTCGCAACGCCGGGCTCATCGGCGAGGAGGTGTTCGTCGCGATCGTGTTCGCGTCGATCGCGTCGGCGCTCGTGGTGGGGCCAGCACTGGCGTGGTCGCTGAGGCGACGGGAAGAACAGAACGTGCTCGGCTTCTTCGTGCGCGACGGGCTGATTCCGGGGCTCGCCGCGGAGACTCGCCACGACGTCATCGACGAGCTCGTCGAGTGCGCGGGGCAGATCCGCCCGCGGCTCGACCTCGACGTGGTGCGCGGCGGAGTGCACGCGCGCGAGGAGATGATGGGCACGGGTGTGGGACGGGGGATCGCGATACCCCACGCCCGCCTCGAGGATCTCGAGAGGCCGCTGGTCCTGCTCGGCATATCGCGCGCCGGCGTCGACTGGGACGCCATCGACGATCAACCCGCGCATCTCGTCTTCCTGATCCTGACGCCGGCCGACGACCGCGACTCGCAGCTCGAGATCCTCCACACCATCGCGAGTGGAGTCGACGACGAGCGCGCGCACGACCTCCTCTACGCGGAGAGCTCGGACGAGATGTGGACGGCGCTCCTGCCCGTCTTCAACAAGGATCGAGAAGCCGGCGAGGGGCTTCGATCTGCGTGAAGCGCGTGCCGAGCACCGGGTCCGGACCGTCGGGTAGCGCCAACGGACGATCGGAGACGATCTCGATGCAGCGGGGGCCGGGCAGGGCCTGTGCATCGACCGACACCGCGATTCGCAGCGGCGAATCGTGCCACTCGAAGACGAGATCGTCGGTGCCGTCGGCGCAACGGCCGCCGAGCAGGTCGCCGTAGAGGCGGGTGACAGTCGCGGCGTCGGGCGCGACGACGCGCAGGCCCGCGATGCGCACCGGATCGCGGGGCGACTCGCCGCGGGTCGCCGGCGTGCGCGCTTCGGGCGCATCCGCGGGGCTGCGCATTTCCGCCAACTGGATCACGACACCCCCGGCCTGCCTGGGGTGGATGAAAGCCTCCTTCCAGGTCGGATCCGACTCGTCGAGACCCACGATGTCGAATCCGAGATCTGCGGCGCGCGCGATGCTGGCGCCGAGATCGGGGACCTTGAACGTGATGTGGTGGATGCCCGGGCCCCGCCGGTCGAGGAAGCGGTGTAGGAAACCGCCGGGCGGACCGTCCGGGCGGAGCACCTCGATACGGCCCCCCTGGGCGAACTGCCACTGCCAGAAACGGAAACCGACGCCGGGTCCCGCGCTGTAGGGGCTCCCGCCCAGGGTGTCGACGAGCATGGAGGTGACGCGCGCGTCGTCCGGTACGCCGATGGCAATGTGGTCGAGGAGGATGTGCGGATCTGAGAAGGTGGCTTTCTTCACGGGTCCAACTTGCCGCGTCTGGCGGCCGAGCGCGAGGCGGCCAGCGGGACGCCGGGTTATCCTCCCGGCGCCGCAATTCGCGGCTCCCCCTCGATCTCACTCATCGGGCCGCTGGAGAGCCCTCGGGCCACAGCGCTGACGTAGCGGGGGGGGGAGATGGCGAGCGGACGCGAGCAGTGGTCGAGTCGCAGCGGATTCGTGCTGGCGGCGGTCGGTTCCGCGGTGGGTCTCGGGAACATGTGGCGTTTCTCCTACCTCACGGCGGAGAACGGCGGCGCCGCCTTCGTGATCCTGTATCTGCTCGTCACGCTGATCGTGGCGGTTCCCGTGCTCCTCGCCGAGGTCGTGATTGGCCGCGGCTCGCAGCAGAGCCCGATCCGCGCCCTCGCCCACTACGGCGGCCGCGCGTGGCGACCCGTGGGCTTCGTGTTCGTTGCCGCGGGAGTCACGATTCTCGCCTACTACGGCGTCATCGCCGGTTGGACCGTTCGCTACGCGGGAATGGCGCTGTTCGGCGGCTTCGACTCCGGCATTGCCGATCGCTTCGACGACATCGCCCAGGGTGCCGACGCGTTCGGCTTCCACCTGCTCTTCATGGGGGTCACCATCGGCATCGTCGCCGGCGGCGTTACGAAGGGAATCGAGCGCACCGCAATGGTGCTCATGCCGGTGTTGTTCGTGATCGTCTCCGGACTCGCTGTCTACGCGGCAACGCTCGATGGCGCCGCCGCGGGCTACGCCTACTACCTGAGCGCCGATTTCTCGCAGATTCTGTCGCTCGAGGTGCTCACCGAAGCGTCTGGCCAGGCCTTCTTCAGTCTGAGTCTCGGGATGGGCTGCATGCTGACCTTCGGGAGCTATCTCGGGCGCGACACGCATCTGCCGCGGGAGACCGCGTTGATCGCCGCGGCGGACGTCGGTGTCGCGTTCGTGGCGGGTCTCGTGGTGTTTCCGCTGATCTTCGCCCTCGGTCTGTCGGACAAGGTGGGCGGCAGCACGGTGGGGGCGCTGTTCATTACGCTGCCCCAGGCCTTCGCGGAGATGGGCCCCATCGGTCGGGGCGTTGGGCTTCTGTTCTTCGCCTCCCTCGTGGTCGGCGCTCTCACGTCGGCCATCTCGCTCCTCGAAGTGGTGGTGTCTACCGCCATCGACGGATTCGGATGGGAGCGGCGTCGCGCCGCCCTCACGGCGGGCGCAGCGATCACCGCGCTCGGCATCCCCGCCGCCTGGAGCCTCGGTGTGCTCGACGTGATGGACCAGGTGGCGAACAACCTGTTCCTTCTGGGCGGTGGCCTCGCGCTCTCGATCTTCGTCGGGTGGCGGATGGAAGATCCGATCGGCGAGGCCAAGGTCGGCGCCGCCGGCGTAACGTGGTTTCCGATGTGGCGAAACCTTCTGCGGTACGTCGTGCCGGTGGTGCTCGCGTTCGTGCTCTACGACGCCGTGCCGAAGACGCTGTCGGCGGTCTGGGGGTTGTTCGTCGGTGAGTGAGCGAGCGCCTCTGGATTCGCCCGGCGAGGCCCTCGCAGCTGCGACAAGCGCGGCCGCCGCGTCAGTTCCTAGTCGATGTATCCCGCCCTTCGACTGGCCGCCAGCGCTTCGATCGCGTCGATCCGGCGCAGGGCCTCGCGGACCTCGACGGCAAGGGCGCGGCGACGCTCGCTGAGCACGGCATCGCCGGGACCGAGCAGATCGCGGTTCCCTGCGAGCTCGAGGGCGCTCTTGATCAGCACGTGGGAGACCGACGCCGAGCTGTGGAGGCGGTGCTGGAGGAGGTACTGCTTGCCGAGCCCCACGCAGGCCTCGACGCAGGCGCCCTGGTCGAACTCCGCGTCCGCGGGGCGGGCTTCGAGGTGGTCCGCCACGAGGCGATAGGACTCGAGGAAGGGACGCAGCACGCGGTGGGCGTTTAAGGGGCGGACCGTCGCGAGAAGAGCGCGGATCTCTTCGCGTCCCTCCGCGAGGCGCCTCTCCCAGTTGGCGTCGACGAATCCGAGCTCACGTCGCAGCTCGCCGCGGAAGAGCTCCTTCTCCTCGAAGAAGAACTCGAACTTGAGGAGGTCCCGCAGGCGCATCGCCTCGTCCCAGAACTCGGCGGCAGGGTCGGCGACGTCGATCTCTCGGGCACGCAGCAGGGCGAGTTCGGCAATCGAGGCATTCACGAAGTAGTGGACGATGGTGTTGCGGTAGTAGGCGGCGGCGAGGTGTTGGTCGTCACCGATGCGGTAGACGGGCTCGGATCCCTCCTGGAAGCAGGAGACGACGTCGTTCTCCGAGAGCGAGTCGAGGGCCGCACGTACTCCGTCGTCCGAACGAAGGTCGAAGGTCTGCGTGAGCGGGAGGTCACGGCGTTCGACGAACTCGAGCAGATGGCCGAGGGCCGTGCGGGCCTCGCCGAGGCTGAGCGCCCGGTCGCCGCCACCGAGGAGGGCGAGCGTGACGAGTGACGTCGGCGTGATGGGCGTGGCGCGGTTGATCCCCACCGACACCTCGAAGGCGAGCTTCTGGATTGCGAGCAGTTGCTCGTCGGTCTCGTCTCCGCCGCGGGGCGAGGACGTGTCGAGTGCCTTCGACAATGCGATCGGCTCGCCGAAGGAGATGTCGATGCTTCCGTAGCGCCGCCGCAAGCGACGAACGAATCGCACGAACCACCCGAAGCTCTCGTGCTCCTTGGCAACGCCTCGCTGTTCCTTCGCGTAGTCGGTCACGTCCTGGATCTGCTCGTAGGCGATCGACACGGGGATCAGGATCACGTCGTCGGCCTTGCCGCGGCGATAGGCGTCCACGATGCGCGCGAGGAGCCCGAAGCGCGGCGGCAGGAGCTTGCCGGACCGTGACCGACCTCCTTCGATGTACCACTCGAGGGAGAAGCGCTTCTCGATCAGATAGTCGATGTAGTGCTGGAGCACCGTCTTGTAGACGGGGTCGTCGCGGAAGGTCCGGCGGATGAAGAAGGTGCCGCTGCGCCGCACGAGCGGACCCACCGGGAAGAAGTTCATGTTGATGCCGCCCGCGGTGTGGTTCGGGGCGTGGCCGTGTTCGTGGAGCGCGTACTGCAGGACGAGGTGGTCGAGGTTCGATTTGTGGCTCGGGAGGAACACCACCGGGTGTTGGTGCCCGAGCGCCTTCACGCGTTCGAGCTGTGCCTCGTCGTAGGACAGCGATGCGTCGTAACCGCGCGAGTAGAGCGCGCGCGTGAGCTGGGCGACGAGGTCGATGACGAAGGGGCTGTGCGTGGCGGCGATCTCGCGCAGGTCGGCCGCCGACTCACGCGCCAGAGAGGGAACGTCGCGTCCGGTCTCCCGCGCCAGCGTTGCGAGGGCGCCGCGAAACGCGGGGCTCTTCAGGATGTCCTCGTGGACGAGGCGCGGCACCTTGTACCGGGCCCCGCGCAGCGCCCGTTCACCGCGTTCGAGCGCCAGGATCGCCTGCCGCGATACGAAGTTCGTGAGGTCCGTGGAGAGCGATACGTCCGCCCCCCCGGCCCTCTGCCAGCGGATGCGCAGCTCCGACG
Source organism: Myxococcales bacterium (assembly GCA_013215605.1). Classification (GTDB taxonomy): domain Bacteria; phylum Myxococcota_A; class UBA9160; order UBA9160; family SMWR01; genus JABSQW01. Next base: position 41,328 of record JABSQW010000027.1, on the reverse strand, counting down.
CGAGCGCCGGCTCGCCGGCTACGATGCGACAGCGATCGATCTCTCTCGCGTGCACGAAGCGCTGGCGCAGCGGGTCGGGGTCACGCGGGTCGCCGAAGCTCAGGATGTCCGAGAGGCGCACGGCCCGCTTGCCGCCCCGGCGCTTGGGGAGCCACGCCACGCGCAGCGGCGCGAGCAGGACGTCGCTTCCGGCCGCGAGGCATGCTTCCAGCGCCCCAGTGGACACGCTTCGGAGCCGCCGACGTGACGAGGAGATCCTGATGGTCTCGGAGGCCGCGTCGGGCAGGCCCGCGGGACGCTGGCGCGCCATCCAACCTTCGATGAGTCGAGCTTCGAATCTGCTCGCGACGTCGAGCAGGAAAACCACGCGGGCAGTGCCGCCATCGATCGCCGCAGGCCAGTTCGGTTCGTTCTCTAGGGGCCGGTCGATTGCGGCCATCGCCCGCATGGTAACACCCGTGGCAATCGGCGGGACTCGCACGGTATCGTGCCGCTCCCGATGTTCGAGAAGACGCGGCATCCGCGCGAGGCCTGGCTACCCCTGGTGGCCGGTTGGTGCTGGCTCGGCTGGGGGAGTGCCGAGGGCGGTGTCGGATTCTTTCTCACCGTGCTCCCCGGAACTCTCCTGCTGTCCGGCGGCACGGCGATGTTGCTTCTGCCCGGCGATGCGCGGACCACGCACTTCACCGCTCTCGGAGCGTTCGTCGGCGCACTCCTCGCTCTGCCCGCAGCCCTCGTCGTGGGGATCGGCACGGGACTCGTACTCTTCGTACTCGCCGCGGCCTCGGCGATCGCCGCCGGAGCGAGCGCCCTGCGCCTCGAGCCCAACACCGACGAAGTTCCCGAGCCGGCGCTCGGACCGCTTCTGCACCTGCAGGTCGCGGTCGACGAGGCACTCCTTGCGACGATGATGCCCGCGCTACCGCTGCCGAAAGGCGGCGAGTTCGCGCGCATTGCCATGGAGGCCGAGGCGTCGCGCGAGTTCCTCCGGGCGCGCGGCTGGCTGGAATCCCCCGCCGACTACCACCTCGACCCCCCGAAGCTCGACGACCCGCGGATCCACCGCAGCGAGACGCGCGGCGTCAGCTACGAACACGTGACCTTCGAGAGCGGCTACGAACCCCATGAGGGCGAGCCAGGTCGCGAACGCTGGCTCGGCTACGCGCCAAACCGCAGCGTTCACGCCTGGCTGCTGCGACACCCCGAAGAGGGGCGTCCGTGGCTCGTCGCCGTCCACGGCTACCAGATGGGCTGGCCGTTGATCGATCTGCTCGCATTCGATCCCTCGATCCTTCGCGACCGGCTCGGCATGAATCTCCTCCTGCCGGTTCTCCCGCTCCACGGCCCGCGCAAGATCGGCCGCCGCAGCGGCGATGGGTACCTGCGCGGGGACATCGTCGACTCGCAGCACGCGGTCGCGCAGGCGATGTGGGACATCCGCCGTCTGCTCAGCTGGGTGCGGGCGTCGACGGACGCGCCCATCGGAACGCTCGGATACTCGCTCGGCGGCTATACCGCGGCGCTGCTCGCCGCGATCGACGCCGACCTCGCGTGCGTGATCGCGGGCATTCCCGCCACCGACTTCACGCGGCTCTTCTACCGGCACGGCCCGCCCATCGAGCGGCGCGGCGCCGAGGCGGCCGGCGCAAACGAGGACAGCATGCGCGAGGCGCTGCGGGTCGTGTCGCCTCTCGATCTCGTTCCGCGAGTTCCGCATGAGCGCCGCTATGTGTTCGGTGCCGTCGCTGACCGCCTCGTACCCCCGGATCAGGTGCGCGATCTGTGGCTCCACTGGGATCGTCCGCGCATCGAGTGGTACCAGGGTGCGCACGTCACATTCCGCGCCCACCCGAAGGTGCAGCGATTCGTCGACGAAGCGCTGCGCGAGTCAGGCCTCGCGCGATAGGAGGCCGACGGGCGAACTGCCCGGGGTCAGCCTTTGGCGCGCCGCTGTTCGAGTCTCGCAACGATGTCTCGGTGGGCGGCGCGCGTCAGCGGGTAGCGGAGTGCCACGAGAACGGCGCCGACCAGGAAGAAGGCCGGACCGAAGCTCATGAGGGAGCGGATTCCCTCGACGGTGCGATCGCTCTGCGCAGCCCCCCCGGCACCACTCACGTAGCCCAGAACCTCGAGCACTAACCCGACGAAGAGCACGCCCGTGGCGCCGCCGAGCTTGCGCAGGAACGTGAAGAATCCGACGAACAGGCCCTCGCGCCGCTCGCCCGTGACGAGCTCGTCCTCATCGATGACGTCGCCGAGCATCGACCACGGCATCAGATCGCACGTCGCGTACCCGATCGCGGCGAAGGCCGCGACGAGGAACACCATTTCGCGGGGCCACTCGGGCCGGATGAAGTAGATGAATCCCTGCGCGACGATCCACCACGTCGACCCCACGACGAAGATCGTCCCCTTGTCGTGGCGGGACGCGATGCGCAGCCAGAACGGCAACGCCAGCACGCTGGTGCACAGGAACAGCGCGATCGTGGGCGCGAAGTCACTCTCACGCCCGATGTACACCTTGAAGTAGAGGAGGAAGAGGACGCCGATCAGGTCGATGGAGATTCGGCTCAGGATGAAGAACGCCACGAGAATCCGGTAGGAGTGCTGGCGCATCGCGATGCGAGCGCCCTCGATGAATCTGCCCCGCGTCTGCCGACGGTAGTCGGGACGCTCGAAGCTGACGGCGTGGACTGGCCACCAGGGAACGACGAGCCACACCGCCGCGATCGCTGCCGACGTCGCCCATGCGGCCGCGTCGCCGCCAAGCTCGTCGGCCAGTGGCTTCATCGCCACTGCGGCGAGCGCCCCCAGCACCGAGCCCGCGGAGCGGAACGTGTTGAGCGACGTGCGAGCGTCGTACGTCGTGGCCATCTCGGGGATCAAAGCGAGGTAGGGGACCGACAGCACGGTCATTGCCAGGCTCATCAACACGTACGCGCCCGAGTAGTAGAAGAACTTCGCGGTCTGTCCATCGAATGGCGAGTCCGTCCACATCAGCGCGAAGAACACACCGAATGGCACGGCGCCGAGCAGGAAGTACGGCCGCCGCCGCTCGCCCCGCCAGTTCGTGAGGTCGGAGAGCCGCCCCATGGCGGGATCGCTGGCGGCGTCGACTGCCCGCGCCACCCACACCACGAGTCCCGCGAGACCGGGACGCAGCCCCGCATGGTCGGTCAGGAAGATGAGATAGAAGAACGATGTCGCGGACAGCGCGATGTTGACCGTGTGGTCGCCGAGCGAATACGTGAGCTTTGCCCAGAGCGGAAGATAGGCGGGTGTGGCGGGAGCGGAAGCAGGCGGTTGCACGGGTGGCGGCAGTCTACTCCCGCAGGTTCACACCTTGAAGTGCCTGCGGATGAAACGCAGGGCGAGGCCGTCGGGAACGAACCGCCGCAGCCAGGGCAGCGAGCCGGAGTTCGGACCCGCGTAGTAGTGGACGCGCGGGCGGCGTGCGGTGAGCGCCCGGTGAACGACCTCGGCCACCACCGCGGGGCCCGGCGCCTTTGGGAGCGAGTCGAGGATGACCTGTTCGCAGCGGCGAATCCGCTCCGCGTAGGGCGAAGCACCGATGTTGCCGAACGGAGTGTTGTCGTTGAAGGCGGTGTTGATGTCCCCGGGATCGACGAGACTCACGCACACGCCGGTCGGGTGAAGCTCGTTTCGCAAGGCCTGAACGAGTCCGTCGAGGGCCGACTTCGTCGCGGAGTAGTGGGCCTGGAAGGGGATCGGCGCGAGGCGCGCGAGCGACCCGATCACCGCGATGCGCCCGCTCCCGGCCTTCCGCATGTGCGGGACCACCGCGCGCAGCGTGCGCAGGGTGCCGAAGAAGTTGGTTTCGAACTGGGCCTTCGCCTGCTCGATCGTGACCTCTTCGACGCTGCCGAAGATCCCCGTACCGGCGTTGCACACGAGGGCGTCGATCCGCGGCGTCGAATGGAGCACTGCCTCGACGCCCTTCTCGACGGAATCCTCGCTCGTGATGTCCATCGCGATCCAGTGGAGGTCGGCACGGCCGGCGCCCAGGGAATCGGGGTCGCGGCTCGTACCGAAGACCTCGAAGCCGCGATCGCCGAGGAGGCGTGCAGTGGCCGCTCCGATGCCGGACGAAGCACCTGTCACGAGGACACTGGGGCTCACGAGAAGTCCCGCTTCGGCGCGTCGAGTCGCGGCGGCATCGGGCTTGGTATCCTCCGGCGGGATCGCGACGGCAGGTCGCGCGAATTCCAGTCCCGTGAGGCTGTGGACTTCGACTCGCGAGCGTACCATGGGGTTTCGAATGCGCTCTCGAATGGCCCAAGCGCGGCTGCGGAAGACGACTTGAAGGGCTCTGCGTTCGCAACATGGGTGACGGCAGCGGGTCTGGCGGCCGCGCTGAGTGCCTGCACGGACACGCACCCGGTGAACGAGACGCCGTCGCGGCCCGAGCAGCGAGTCGAAGCCGCAGCGCCGCATCCGACGGCGCAGCCCACTGTATCCGTGGCGATCGCGGGGCGGATGTTCACCCTCGAGGTGGCAGGCGATCAGCGGACGCAGACTCGCGGTCTCGGGGGCCGGACGTTCATCGACGCGCACGGCGGGATGCTCTTCGCGTACCGGAAGAGCCGTGAGCTCGCGATGGTGATGCGCGACTGTCCGATCGCCATCGATGTGGCGTTCCTGGACGACGAGGGTCGCGTCCTGGCGCTCCACGCGATGCGGCCGGAGCTGCCGCGACAACCCTCCGAGTCCCACTTCCAGTACGAAGCGCGCCTGCCCGCGTACTCGAGCGGCGCGCCCGCGCGCTTCGCGGTCGAGGTGGCGGGGGGGCGGCTCCTGGAGCTCGGCGTCGCGGTCGGGGACCGCCTCGTCGCACCGTGGAGGGAAATTCTCGAATGATGGATGTGAAATCCCACGATCCTGGCTTACGCGTCAAAGTTGACTATCGGTCAACTGAGGGGTAGTCAGATTCCAGGTCGATGCGTATAGTGAAAAAAGGCCGTCGCGATCGAGCATGTGGATCGGAGGTTTCGAGATGGAGGCATTCACGGCGCCCAGCCGCGCGGGTTCGGTTTCCGAAGCGACCCTGAGTCGACAAACCGAGCCGAATCCGATGATCGTCTCGAAGGGCCCGCGGATCCTGGCGCGGCTGGCCCGCATCGCCGAGCAGGCGTGCCAGAGCAGCGGCATCAGCCTTCCCCAGTACCGCTTGCTCGATTCGCTTGGTTCCGGTCCGCTCCGTGCGAGCGAGGTCGCGGCCTTCGTGGGTGTGAGTCGGCCGACGCTCACCTCTCTCGTCGACGGTCTCGTGCGGCGAAATTTCATCGTCCGACGCCCCGTGGCGTCCGACCGGCGCGGCATCGTCCTCGAGCGAACCCAGGAGGGATCCATCGCGCTGCAGCACGCCGAGAAGGCTCTTCTCGGGAGTCTTACCGCTTTGGTCGAGCCCGAAATGCGCGGGCAGACCGACGAGGTGATCTCGGCCGTGAGCCGCGCCCTCGATCAGCGCGTCTAGCGGAGGTCGCGGCGCGCCAGCACCCGGAACAGGATGGGCCAGCCCCACACCCAAGGGTGTCGACGCTGTCGTTCCGTCGGAACGATGCGCGTGCCGCTGTGCCGCTCGACCTTCCACAACACGTACGGGAGCCAGTCTCCGAAGGTGAACGCCGATTTCGCGAGCTGCGCCGCGTAGGCGGCTTTCGCGAGCGGTCGTCGGAGCCGCCACGATCGCCGTGCGCGTCGTGCCGTAGCGGCGTCCAACCGGACCTCGACCTCAGCCGCCGCTGGGTCGTCTCGATCGTTGGTGGCCTCGGGAGGCAGGGCGCCGCGTCCGGCGAGGACGGCGAGGCCGATCCGGGCCGCCCGTTCGTAGCGTTCGGGATCGGCATCGTGAAGGCTCGCGATCGAATCACGGGATTCGGCTCGCATTTCGTTCGTGTACGTCGCCGCGAAAGCGGTGTTCCAGAATTCCTCCGAACGGAAGCGAACCGCGGCGGAGTTCGCATCGCTGGGTAACAGCGGGAGGATTCGCTCGAGCGCCGTCGTCACCGAGCGGGCGGCGCCGCGGTGCAGCATCGTCCGCGCCGCGGGGTCGCGGACGAAAGCGGCGATCGACGGCTGACAGAAGCGCGCCCAGATTCCGCTGCGCAGGGCGCCCGGACCCGTGGCGTGTTCGAAGTCGCGTGCCGACAACACGGCGACCTTGCCGCGGAGGGGCGCCTCGTCCCCCGCGGCTTCGATGAGGAATACGTTCGGCGGCAGGATCCGATTCAGTGCGCGCAGACCGCGCGCCAACGGGTAGGCGGACGCGTAGTCGTCGACGATCGCGTAGAAGTCGAATACTCCCTCGTCGCTCTGTGTCCGGAGACACGAGCCATAGAAGACTACCGCCGCCAGCGAGTCGCCGAAGCGCGCGAGGATCTCGCCGACCAGTCGAGCGGCCGCGGCCGAGGGCCGCCGGTCCATTTCCGTCGCCACGAGCGCTTCGAGCTCTGACCCGGGGTCGGTTCGACTCACCGCAGCCCGGGTGCGGGATTGGTGAACATGATGGCGAGCAGTCCCGTGCCGCTCACCGATCTAGCGCCGACACCGGGCGGGTTCTTGATCGTGATCTCGAAAGGCGCGTCGGCCCAGAGTCTGCGTGGCTTCATCTTGAATGACAGCAGGAAGCGAAACGGCTGCGGAACGACTCGCATCGGGTCGTCGCTCGCGAGGACGCGGCCGAGCTCGATCTCACCTTCGACGTGCGGGCCCGAGATCACGAGTCGTGCGGGGACCGGGTAGTCGGCGCCGAGGGCGCCGTTTCGGCCCTCGAATCGCAGGTCGAAGCGATCCGTGCGCAGGAGCTCACGACCGGCCTCCTCGACCACGAGCCAGCGATGGCGATCTCCCTGTGGGGTGGCGACATCCTGAAGATAGACCCCGGTGCGTCGATCGAGAGAGAACACCTCGACGCGGCGCAGCGCGACGTCCGGCTCGCTCTCGGTCATCCACGTGTGTGTGCTCGCGATGCTGCCGCGCACTGCGATGGGAGCGTCCATCCCGGGAACGAAGAGCGTGCCCTTGACCGGAGCCCCGGTGTGCAGGACGTCCACCCAGTACACCCCGCGGTGAACGGGAGAGGCGAGTCCCACGGGTTCGTCGGGTTTGTAGAGCAGGTCGATCACGATGGAGCGCCGATCGATCTTCATTCTCCGCACGACGCCGCGGTGGTCGATGAAGTTGTCCCCGACCCCGATGAACAGGCCGTCGTCCGTGAGCCGCCACTCGCCGTCGCGCTTGCCCTTTTCGAATTGGACGGTGCGGCCGTCCGGGAAGACGACGTGGCCGATCATGTAGGCGGTGCGCTCGCCCGGGCCCTCGTTCGTCACGGAGAAACGCGACAAGACCAGGTGTCCCGTGTCGAGGCGCGCGATGAAGTCCCAGTATTCCGACGCAGCATCGGTGCCAGGCAGGCGAAAGGTGGGGTTCCCGCGCTCGAGCGGGGAGGCGGCCGACGCCCCGACGGTCATCAACGCAAATGCCCAGGCGAGGACGACCCGGAGCCCCGTGGTTCGGATTCCCGATGTCCGGATTCCCGCTGCCGATTCGCCGCGTCGATTCGATCGACCCAAGAGAGCCTCCGAGCGCATCGCCCTCACGCGGGCGTCGATGGAATGGGACGCAGCACCGCGTTCGATGCTTCGTCCCAGGGTCGCACGTCGTCCCCGTGGGCGCGCGCCGCGAGAGCCTGGCCGAGCCGGGCGCCGTGGAACACCAGCGAAACGCAGGTCCACAGCGCAACCATGACGAGTCCCAGGTCGGGACGGCCGCCCAGCGTTCCCACGCTGAGCAGGAGCAGGTTCGGGTTGCGGCGGGCGGTAATCGTTCGGAACAGGCCGTCCAGGCTCCGCCACGAGTGTGTCTCGAAGCGAAACACCGCGAGGAACAGACCCTCGAGGATGCGCCCCGCGAAGTACCCGCCGACGACCACGGCCGTCGCAACCGGCTGGGCGTCGGACAGACCGACCCCCCAGGCGAACCACCAGAACGGCGGGTGCACGAGGTCGAGCCCGTGGTCGAGGACGTTCCCGAGTCGACTCGAAGTGAGCGTGCAGCGCGCGAGCTTTCCATCGACCGTGTCGAGGAATGTCATCGCCCACGCGGCGATCAGGCCCGGGACGTAGGCTCCCCCCGCGAACGCGAAGAACGCGTAGAGGGTGAGCGCGAAGCTCGCAATCGTGACGGTATTGGGGTGGATGCGGCGCGCCGCGAGGACGCGGACGACGGCCAGGGCCGGACTCGGCCACACCCACCTCGTTACGAGATCCGTGAGCCCCTTGTAGGAGCCCCGGAAGACGCGTTCCTCGATGGCGGAAGCGTCGCTCGGATCGACGCGGTCGAGCAGGTAGGGGGCCTCGCTCTTGCGCAGATTGGCGTCGTAGGGCGAGACGAGTGCGTCGGGCGTCACCCGACGCACCGACGCGACGCGCGCAGAACGCGACGGCGAAGCGAGCGCGGCGAGAACCTCGGGCATACAGCGCGCGGGCACGCACGCTCCGACCGGCGCGCCTTCGCCGCCGGGGGAGACGAGCAGCGTGTCTCGAGCGCGAGTGAGCGCCGAGACGAGACGGTCGTCGAAGACCGCGTCCGCGCGGACGAGGACGACCTGGCGATCGCTCGGGGCCTCGGGGGGAGCCGACGCTGTCACGGTTCTCACGTCGTGGCAGCCGGCCGCCGCGAGCGATCGCGCGAGCCGCTCTTCACCCGAGAGCCCAAAGATCCGGAATCCGCTCGCATCGGGCGGCGTCACGATCCAAGCGGTCGGCGGTTCGAGGGGCAAAGGGTCGTTCACGGCATCCCCGGCCGCGGCAGCGAGCGGGCCCGGCGGGAGCGTGCGACCGTATCACAGCGCGCGCGGGTGGGTCAGCGCAGATCGGCGGACGGCCGAGACTCGGCGGGCAAACGGCCGCGGCGCGGCGGAAGCGGAGACCGGAACGCTCGACATGTTTTCTCTCGCACACCTCTCCGATCTCCACTCCACTCCCGTCGAGGTGCGCGGGCCGACCGAGGTCATGAACCAGCGGGTCCTCGGATGGCTCTCCTGGCAGCTTCACCGGAGGAGGATTCACCGCGCCGAGGTCGTCCACGCGCTCGTCGAAGACCTGCACGACCGCGCCCCGGACCACGTGGTCGTCACGGGCGATCTGACGAACATCGGCCTCGAGAGCGAGTTCGAAGCCGGGCGCCGGTGGCTCGAGCGCCTCGGCGCGCCCGATGCCGTGACCGCCGTCCCCGGCAACCACGACGCCTACGTGGACTCGCCGGAGTCACGATCCTGGGCGCCGTGGGCGGAGTACATGCGCGCCGATGCGGCCCTCGGCGACGTAACCTTCCCGTTCGTGCGCACCCGCGGACCCGTGGCGCTCGTGGGCGTGTCGTCGTCCATCCCGACGCCTCCGACCTGGGCGAACGGCCGCGTGGGCGAGGCCCAGCTCGAACGCCTCGAAGCGATGCTCCGCGAGCTCGGTGACGCAGGCTGGTGCCGGACCGTGCTCGTCCACCATCCGCCGCAGAGAAGCGGGGCGTCTCGACGACGCGCGCTCGACGACGCAGAAGCACTGTGCGGCGTCCTGGCCCGAGTCGGTGCGGAGCTCGTGCTGCACGGACACTGCCACCGCACGATGATCGGGCAGATCCCCGGCCCGCGCGGCCCGATTCCGGTGGCGGGTGTGCGCTCGGCATCCGACTTCGGGAGCCAGCGCGGAAAGCGAGCGCGCTACCACCTGATCGAGGTCGACGAGCGGGTCCCCGTCGACGGCGCCGTGCGCTTTTCCCTCAGGTTGCGCGCGCGTGAGTGGGACGGCGCAAGTGGCAGCTTCCGCGAGGCCGGCGAGGCGCGCGACCTGGCCTGATCCGAAGGCTCTCAGGATCCGTCGCGCGCGGCCAGGACCGTTCGCACGAGCTCGAGGTCGTCGGCGCTGTCGACGTCGATCGCCGCCTCGGCGTTCGGCATCCGCACGGCCCGCACGCGGGCGCCGATTGCGTCGGAGGCCCTTTCCAGTGCCGCGTCGAGCGTGAGACGCCGGAGTGCGAACAGCGCGAGGGGCACGGGTCCGAAGGCCGCGACCAGACGCCAGGGCCGTTTGCGATGCTGCTCCGCGCGCACCCAGAACGCCGCTGCGCCCCGAGCGCTCGGTGTGTTGAACGCGAAGAGGTTGGCGCCGCTGAAGGCCGCATCGCGAAAGCGGAAAAACGTGCGCTTCACCCCGGGAAAGCGAGCTTCCACGAGTCCGGCTTCGACGAGGCCCACCACGAGGTCGGCACCGGCGCGTCGACTCGCTTCTGCGAAGTGCTCGACCATCGCGGGCGTGAGGAGTGCGTGATCGGCCGTGACCACGAGCACGGGGATGTCCGGTGGCTCCCCCTCCAGGAAATCCAGAACGCTCCGGCTCGGAGAGTCGAGACTCCGGTGGAGCTCGACAGAAGGCAGCGCGGAAACCAGGGAAGGCGCCTTGGGGTCGTCGGTGGTCACCACCACGCGGCCGACGCTCGGACTGTCGCGCAGCGCGCGGACGACGCGGACGAGCATGGGAACGCCACGGAGATCGACCCGTGACGGATGAGCACCGCCGCCGTCGACGGATGCGTGTCCTTTGTTGCGGCGACCGGCGAGGACGAGCGTGGTGAATCGCAGCATGGCGTTCCGGTGAAGCCTCAGAATCCCGAGAGCGACGCGACGACGCGGCACGATCCCGTCATGCCGCGCCCCGCCGCGGGGTGGGCGTCGCATCCGCCCGTCGCTGCGGGACGATCCCGCCGTTCTCGAGGCGGTAGACGCGATCAGCGACGAAGACGAGTGACGGCTGGTGGGAAATGGCGATCACGGTCGTGCGACCGCGAAGGCGCACGAGGGTCGACCACACCAGGGCTTCGCTCTCCGGGTCGAGCGCGGCGGTGGCCTCGTCGAGGATCAGCAGGGCCGGTTGATGGACGAGGGCACGAGCGATGGCAATCCGCTGTCGCTGTCCGCCCGAGAAGAGCGCCCCGCGCTCGCCCATCGTCGACTCGATGCCGTCGGGAAGAGCGGAAACGAACTCCCACGCGCCGGCGTCGCGGAGGGCGCGCTCGACGTCGGCGTCGCTCTTGCCCGGGTCGCCGAGGGACACGTTGAGCTTCACGCTGTCGTTCAGGATCAACATCTCCTGGGGCACGTATCCAATCATCTCGCGCCACGCGCGGAGTGCGAGGTCGTCCACCGGGACGCCGTCTACGCACACGCGCCCGGCCTCGGGCTTCGCGAGACCCGTGATCATGTCGACGAGTGTCGTCTTGCCCGTTCCCGAGGCGCCGACGATCGCGGTGATCTCGCCGACCGGAATGTCGAAGGAGACGTCCCGAAGCAGCACCCGGCCCTCGTGGGCGAGCCCCACGCCTTCGAAGGAGATGCCGCGAAGCAGCTCCGGGGTGTGGGTTCCGTTCGTTGCTTCACGCTGCTCGTTTGCGCGGTCGATCATCTCGCGGATCGACCACAGCGCGCTCGCGTCGCTGAGCATGAGCTGGTACTTGCGCTGGATCTTGCCGAGATTGCTCATCACCTGCGCGAGCAGGAACACGAGGACCAGCGTCGACGTAAACGCCATCTCCTCCACCACCACCGCCACGTAGAGGTACGCGGCGAGGCAGATGATCACGATGGGTTCCTGGAGGGCGACCATCGCCTCGCGGCTGAAGACGCGCCGTTCGAGTTCGCGGTTCAGGCGCTTCGTGTCGTCCTCGAGCAGCGGGCCGATCAGGCGCTCGCGCCCCATCGATTTGAGGAGCTTCACGGCCTGTAGGCTGTCCGTGAGCCGTCCGAGCAGCGACTTCATGTGCTCGGTCTGTCGCCTGCCCGCGCGCCCCGACATGCGCACCAGCGCGTCGAGGAGAACCCAGCTGATCGCGCCTGCGGCGAACAGGCCGAGGGTCGCCCGCCAGGATTCGATCAGGGAGATGACCACGTACGCGGTCGTGAGCAGGATCTGCGCGATCATCTGGCTGAGCTGCAGGTACGTTTCGGAGGCTCGATCCGCCTCCGTGGCCATCGAATTCGCGATGGAGCCCACGGGTTGGCGCGTGAAGTAGCCAAAGCGCGCCCGGAGCAGCGCGCGCAAGAACTCGAGGCGCAGGTCGGTGGCGGCGTGGGCCACCGTGTACCCCACCCGCTTCTTCGCGAGCAGCACCAGCCCCGCGCGCAACACGAACGCGGCGCAGATGAGCACGAGTAGCGCGCCGATGGTCGGCTCGACGTCGAGACGGGCGAGAAGATCGCGGACGATGCCGTCGAAACGCGATGGATCCCTGGCGTCGTGCGAGCCCGTGGCAACCCGGAGCAGGGGAAAGACGGTCGTGAGGCCGAGGGCCTGGGCGATCGTCGCCGCCAGCAGGCACAGCACCATGACGGCACTCTGCCACCGGTAGTTCCGCGCGAAGTAGAGCAGCACCTGCATCGGGAGTCGGAACTCCTTGGCTCGCGCTACGTCGAGCCGCGCGACTATAGCGAAGGCCCGTTTCGCCGCGGTTCGCGCTCTGTCGAGTCGAACAGCCCGCGGACCCGTGCGACGAAGGCGTCGAGTTCGCTCGCAGGCGTCGAGGTCGCGCGGTTGTACGGCGTCCGAAACCGCCCCGCGTGGCCGCGCTCGATCAGGTGCTCGTGCATGAGAGCGAGGTCGCGGGTGGGTCGCGACCAACCGAGTTCGATGAGTCGCGCGAACAGGGCGCCCGCTCCGGTTCCGCCCGGTGTCGCCCGGGCGGCGATGAACTCGCGCGGGAGGCGCAGCGCCGAGAACGACCGACGCTGCGGCAGCGGGTACACGAACACGGGGCGGCCGCTGGCCGTGGCTTCTGCGAGCATCGACTCGCTGTCGGCGGTCACGATCAACTCGTCGGCGAGTGCGAGAAGGCCGCGGTACGGGTTCTCGTCGGCTCGGGTGCCCGGCGACCAGCGGTGTGCGAGATCGACGTCGCGCAGCGCCGAAGCAAACGCCAGGGCAGCGGTCGGGTCCGTGCGGCGGCTCGTGGTCGCGATCACCGAGCCTCCGCAATCCGCCGCGACGCGCACCACGTCCTCGCCGAGACGCCGCGCCGTGTCGGGCGAAAGCGAAAACTGTCCCGTCGCACCCCCGACGAGGACTCCGACGATCGGCCGCGCGAACGCGTCGAAGCGCTCGCGCCAGGCGTCCGCGGCGCGCGCGAGCGCGGCCGGCGTAACGCCGTGAAAGGGCACACTGGTGACGAAGCGTTTCGGGTGCTCGAAGAGACGCGCATAGGCGGGGGTGGCGACGAGGTCGAAGGCGTCGGCGTGATCGCCGGCCTTGCGGCCGAGCACGACGAGCCGGGATGCACCTCCGCTCGCCCGGCCGATGTAGCGGACGACGGGGGCACTGCGTCGACCCGCCGCGACCACGAGGTCGGGCCAGGGAGGCGTGAGCGTCGCGGTGGATTCCCCGCGCAGCCCGAAGAGCGAAGCGTCGAGAATTCGGTTGTGGAGTCGCGCGCTGGGCCGGAAGGCGAGGCGCTTCTCCACGCTGGGCCAGCCGAGGGCTTCGACCACCGCGCGGGTCTGCGACGTATTGCCCGGCCGATCATCGAGCAGTGCCCAGACCGTCGGGGGCAGCGCGGCAGCCGGAATTTCGGAGGCGCCCGAAGACGTCATGGTCCCGAACGGTACACACATCTCCCGCTGTCGTGTTTCGCGAAGCGCGAGCCGAGAATCGACCCGTGCGCTGCGCGCCCAGAGGTGTTTCACTTGACGCGCGGGAGGGGCGAATGCGTATCGCTGGAGTCGAGATCGGGGATGGGGCGCCGCTCGTCCTGATCGCCGGTCTGAACGTCATCGAGTCGGAAGACGCAACGCTCGCCAGCGCCGACTCCGTCGCAACCGTCGCCCGCTCGCGCGGGGTCGGAGCGGTCTTCAAGGCGTCCTTCGACAAGGCGAACCGTTCGAGCGGAGACTCGTTTCGCGGGCCCGGACTCGAGGAGGGCCTGCGCGTCCTCGAGCGGGTACGCGACGCGTCGGGTCTGCCTGTACTCACCGACGTCCACGAGCCGACCCAGGCGAGCGCGGTGGCCGAGGTCTGCGACGCTCTGCAGATTCCAGCATTCCTGTGTCGCCAGACGGATCTCATCGAGGCCTGCGCGCGCACGGGACGACCGCTCAACATCAAGAAGGGGCAGTTCGTCGCCCCGATCGACATCGGGCTCGCGGTCGAGAAGGCGCGCGCGGTCGGTGCCACCGACGTGCTGTTGACGGAGCGGGGTACGAGCTTCGGTTACCGCGATCTCGTGGTGGACATGCGGGGCCTCGTCGACATGCGAGCGATTGCTCCTGTGTGTTTCGACGCGACGCACGCCGCACAGCGCCCCGGCGCGGGGGAGGGCGCGAGCAGCGGCAACCGCGACGACGTGGCCCCGCTCGCGCGCGCCGCGGTGGCCGTCGGGATCGACGCGCTGTTCGTCGAGGTGCACCCCGACCCCGACAACGCGCCGTGCGACGCGCGCTGTCAGGTGACGGTCGAGCAGCTCGACGCGCTGCTCGGTGAGGTCCTGGCTCTGGAGCGCGCGCTCGCGTAGGCGCGTCGCCCCCTACGGGCGCGCCAGGAGTTTTCCGCTGACCCGTCCATCGCAGATGCACGACTGCAGCTCGCAGAGGTCGTCGCGGTCGTCGACCTCGCGCCACCACAGCCCCTCGATGTCGACACGGTTCACGACGGCGTCGCGCGCAATCTCGTCGACGGCCGCCAGGTACCAGGCACGCAGCGCTTCCGGGCGCCGCACCGCGCGAAGCACGGCGTCGCGGAAGGTCGGGGCACCGCTGCCGCGGAAGGCGAGCAATCCGATCGATTCGCCGTCCACCCGGTCGGCGGGAAGCGTCTTCCCGATGGCGAGCAGCCTGTCGGCGGCGAGGGAGACCTTCATGTCGTCGTCGTCGTAGCGCGGCTTGCGGTCGATGGCGACGGCAATCGGCGACGGGTCGTCGAGGACGCGGTCGAGAACGGCCGCTTCGAAGACGGTGTCGCCGTTCAGGAGGAGGAAGTCGTCGGACATGGCGCTCCGGGCGACCCAGCAGCTCACGAGGTTGTCGCTGACCGCGAAGAACGGGTTGTAGACCACCTCGACGTCGATGCCGGGCGTGCGAGCGGCGCGCAGTCGCTCCTCGACCCGATTCGCGCCGAAGCCGGCCACCACACACACGGACCGGAGCCCACCTCGCGCGAGCGCTGCCAGCTGGAATTCGAGAATGCTCCGATGGTCGTCTACGGGCAGCAGGCACTTCGGCTCCCGTTCCGTGAGCGGGAGCAGTCGCTTGCCCTGACCGGCGCACAGGAGGATGGCTCGCATGGACTCCTTCGAGGTTCGCGACGCTGTTAGCATCTGGGGGTGGCAGGAGAGGGCCGATTCTAGTCCAAGGCGCGCAGGGCCGACAAAAACCCGCCGAGCCCCCCGAGCCCGGCGCGCGAGGGGTTCGGGTCGACGGGCATCGACGTCCCAGCCTGACGCTGCATCGATACGTTGCGCGGGAAGCGTGGACGCCGAGTCTCGTCGCGCTCGTCGGCTTCACGGTGGTGGTGCTCACGAAGGATCTGCTCGGCTTCTCGGAGCTCGTCATCAATCGCGGCATCGGCGCGGACGTCGTGGCCGGCATCGCGTTCTACAAGGCGCTTCCCATCGCGGCACAGATGTTCCCGTTTGCCACGCTCGTGGGCTGCCTCGTCGCACTGGGTCGACTGGGCGCCGATCGCGAAATTCTCGCGCTCGAGGCGTCGGGCGTCGCGGCACCGCGCCTGGTGTGGCCCGTGGTGTCGTTCGCCGCCGGGATGACGGTGGTCTCACTCGCGATGAGTCTCGTCGTCGGGCCCTGGGCGGGTCGTTCGCAGCAGGCGTCGCTCGAGCGCGTCGCGCGCGAGAAACCGTGGTCGCGAATCCGCGCGGGCGCGATCAGCACGTTCGGCGGCGTGCAGCTCGAAGCGCGCGAGGTGTCGAAAGCCGGTGATCGACTCGAGGGCGTTCTCGTGTTCATGCCCGGCCTGGCTGACACCGTATTCGCCCGCTCCGCGCAGATCGGTACGGATGCCAGCGGCTCCATCACGTTGACGCTGCGCGATGGCAGTGCGTTGCTCCCGGCGCGCCCTGCGGCGCGGGAGGTGCGCTTCGAGACACTGACCACGCAGCTTCCCCAGACCGCCTTCGACGACCTCCGGTCGGCCGCCGATGCGTGGACCGGAATGCCACTCGACGATCTCACCCGCGAGGCGGCGCGCTTCGACCGCGAAGGGAACGCGGGCGGTTCCCGCGCGGCCGTCGAGCTGCACCGCCGAGCGGCTCTGCCGTTCGCGACACTCGCCTTCGGATTCCTGGCGGTGCCACTCTTCCTCACGCGGCGGAGCTTCTCACGCTCCTCCGGGGGAGTGATCGCCGTGCTCTCGACGGTCGCGTACTACGGACTCGTACAGCTCGGAGAGGGGCTCATCCAGAACGGAAAGCTCTCGGTGGCGGCGGGTGTCTGGCTCCCGAATGCCGTGCTCACCGGGCTGGCGGTGGTGTTGCTCACGCGCGTGTTGCGCGAGAGGGCGCTCGGGCAGGTGTTCGACCGTCCGCGGCGCGGCGCGACTGCGAACGAGACGGTTCTTCGCGAGGTGCGACCGCGACGGTTTGCACTGCCGCGCTATGTAGGCGCGCGTTTCGCCACACTCGCCCTGCTCTCGTTCGGGGTGCTTTTCTCCGCGTATCTACTCATCGATGTGATGGAGCGCCTCGAGTGGTTCGCCCGCTACCGCGCCACGGGGACGGAGATTCTTCGCTTCTACGGCGCTCGGGTGTGGCTGCTCGCGTCGCGTGCCATTCCAATGGCGATCCTCGTGGGTACGTCGCTCACGGTGAGCCTGCTCGCGGTCGAGGGTGAGCTCATCGGCATGCGGGCGTGCGGGATTCCGGTGGCCCGCGCGATGCTTCCGGTTCTGATCCTCTCGGCGTTGTTCACACCGTTCTACTTCGCGCTCAACGACGTCGTCGTACCGCGCACGAACGCCCTCGCCGACGTCCTGAAGCAGACGGAAATCAAGCAGGGGAGAGGATCGGGGGAGGAGCGTGACGCTGCCGGTGAGTGGTTCCGCTCCGGCAACCAGCTCATCGAGGCGCAGCGTTTCGACCGCGAACGCGGCGAAGCCCAGACGATCACCCTCTACGAGCTCGGTGCCGACGGCCACCCCACGAGCCGCACCGACGCCCGGTCGGCGCGCCACATCGGACACGGCGAGTGGCGGCTCGCGGGCGCCGCGCGTGTGGAGGCATCCCTGGGGTCGGTGCGCAGTGTCGCGGCGCCGGCCTTCGTGCGGCTCGGGGAGGAGCTCTCGTCCGAGGTCGACACGATGCACTACAGCGTGGCCGAGCTCGGCCGGGAGGCCGCCGAAATCGAGGCGGCCGGCTACGACGCCTCGGTACTCCGCACCGACTACCACAGGAAGCTCGCGGAGCCATTGGCCTGTCTCGTGCTCCCCGCCGTCGTGATGCTCTTCGCCGTGGGCGGGCCGCCCTTCCCCGGCCCCGCGCAGACACTCCTCGTGAGTGGCATCATCGGAGTGAGCTACATCTTGTTCACGGGCGTCGCCGCGTCGCTCGGGCATGGAAAGGCCGTGCCCCCGGTGGTGGGAGGCTTTGCGCCGACCGTCTTCTTCACGGCGCTGGCGGGCTGGTTCGGGTTCCGTCTCTGGCGCCGACTCTGAGACACCGTCAAAGTCACCGGGCGAGGAAGGAAGCATGAGGCGAACGGTCTTTGGAGACGAACACGAGCTCTTCCGCGGCGAGTTCCGCCGCTTCGCGGAAGCCGAGATCGCACCGAAAGTGGCGGAGTGGAATCGGAACGGACGCACCGACCCCGAGACGTGGCGTCGCGCCGGCGAGGCGGGCTTCCTCGGTGTGATGGCGCCCGAAGAGTACGGCGGTGCGGGCGCGGACTACAAGTTTTCCGCCGTCATCCACGAGGAGCTCGCGCGCGTGCGGGGCCACGCGCTGATGCTCTCGCTTCATTCCGACATCTGCATGCCCTATCTGATCCACTTCGGAACCGAGGACCAGAAGCGCCGCTACCTGGCGGAAACGATCCGCGGCGATCTGATTCTCGCGATCGCCATGACCGAGCCCGGCGCCGGGTCCGACCTGGCCGGCATCCAGACGCGCGCGATTCGCGATGGCGATCACTACGTGCTGAACGGCGCCAAGACGTTCATCTCGAACGGTCAGATCGCCAACCTCGTGATCGTAGCGGTGAAAACCGATCCCGACGCCGAGCCCGCGCACCGGGGCATCAGCCTGCTGCTCGTCGACGGCGGTACGCCGGGCTTCGAGCGCGGCCGCAATCTCGAGAAGCTCGGACTGAAGGGACAGGACACCAGCGAGCTGTTCTTCAACGACTGTCGCGTCCCCACGGACAACCTTCTCGGACAGGAGGGGCAGGGCTTCAAGATGATGATGAGCCAGCTCCCCCAGGAGCGGCTGTCGATCGCGGACGCATCGATCGCCGCGTGCCGGCGATCGCTCGACGACACCATCGCCTACGTAAAGGAGCGTCGCGCATTCGGTCAGAACATCGCCGCGTTCCAGAACACCCAGTTCAAGCTGGCCGAGCTCGCCACGGCGGTCGAGGTGGGTCAGGCGTTCTGTGACAAACTCATCGATGCCCACTCGCGCGGCGAGGACATCACTACCGAGGTGAGCATGGCGAAGTGGTGGATGACGGACCTGCAGAAACGCGTCAGCTCCGAGTGCCTGCAGCTTCACGGCGGCTACGGGTTCATGTCCGAGGTTCCGATCTCGGACGACTACGCGGACGCCGCCGTACAGTCGATCTACGCGGGCTCGAACGAGATCATGAAGGTGATCATCGCCCGTCGCCTCGGTCTCGAGTGACGACGACCCGAGCGGCGGACTCGACGGAGACGTCCGCGGGCCGATGATCCGGGCTTTCGCGCGCGCGGCCTTCTACGTGGCCTGGGTCGTGGCGGTCGTCGCCGCTGTGAACTACTTCGCCTTCTGGCGGCCGTTCGTCGCGGAGCTTCGCGACAGGGAGCAGCCCGAGAAGTTCGACATCGGGGGTGTGGGAGAGGCGGATCCCGAGCTGATCAGGCTCGTCGGTGGATTCGCGACGAAGCGCAAGAGCTCCTTCATCAACTTCGAAACCGCGAAGCCCGCCGGCACGGAGCGCGTCTGTGCGTTCGGCGACTCGTACACGTACGGCGACGAAGTCAAGTCCCGCCAGGACTTTCCCAGCCAGCTGCAGCGCTTGTACCGCGAGGCTGGTCTGCCTGTGGAGGTACTGAACTTCGGCAGCTCGTGGCACGGTTTCCACCAGACTTTCCTCATCTGGCAACGCCTCGCTCCGCGCTATGCGTGTGACGTCGTCCTGCTCGGCCCCCATTCGTTCTGGCCGGACCGCGATACGGAATTCAACCACACCGACATGATCTCCCCGTACTTCGTGCATGCGCGCTTCGTGATCGAGGGCGGCGGATTGCGCCTCATCGAGGTCCTCGGTGCCGACTACCGCGAACGCTTCGACGAGTACTGGTCGTTCATTCCCCGCTGGCGCTACCTGCGCTACGACCGCAACCCGCCGGCGTTCCTGCTCGCACCGATTCCGAGCGGGCGCAGCGTCGCCAACCCCTTCTACTACCGCTCCGACTCGCCCGAGGAAGAAGCCAAGGAGACCTGGCGGTTGCTGCTTCGCGACATGGTCGCGGCGGAGAAATCCATCGTGATGAGCCAGTTGCAAGGCGAGATGGTGGATTTCGCGAAGTCCCTCGGCGCCGACGGGCTCCGCGTGATGTCCGCCTGGCAAGAGCATCGCTTTCCGTACGCCGCGCCCAAGGGCCACTTCAGCGCGTTTGCCAACCATGTGATCGCGCAGCAGTTCTTCGCGGCGCTGGTTCCCGGAAGCGAGCGGGTCGTTCCGCTGCTCGTTTCGCGCAGTCCCGACCCGCTCCCCGCCGGAGACCCTCTGCCGCTCGCTCGCAAGCTCTCCGAGTACAGCGTGATGGCGGTCGAGATCGAGGGACGGGAGATCGGCTGGTTCGCGACCGCGGCGCCCCATTTCTCGCGCCGCGGCAACGGCTCGCGCGCTGGCGTTCACCAGACGAATGTGAAGTCGTTCGTGGCGATTACCCAACCGGGCGAGAGTCTGATGGACGCCGCCTACGTGCAGATCCGCCACCCTCTGTCTGCCTCGTCGGAGCTGCGCCTGCGGGTGGGGAGCGGCGCTGACGCACCCGTTCACTCCCTCGGCTCGATCGCGCCCACTCACCCGAACCTGCAGATCGGCCGCATCGAGCTTTCGGCCCTCCACTTTGCGATGAAGGAGGAGCTGGTCCTCACCAGCGACGCTCCCGCACCCTTCAGGCGCGACGTTCCACTCACCCTTCTGGTCGATGACGAACCGGTCCTCGAATCGTCGGGCGCCGCGGACGACGGCCGCGTCGTCTTCCGCCCAGTCGGCGGCTGGGTGCGTCAGATCACGACGGCGAAGGTGCCCAGTCTCGACGTCGAGAAACTGCCGCAACGCGGGGTGTACACGCTTCGGCTCGAGCATCCGGAGGACGGGCCGTCGCGCCTGCCCCTGGCGATCTGGAGCAAGGTTCGGGTGGAGCTACCGGGCGTCTGAAAACTCCGGGGGGTCGGCGAAGTACTCGCGCGCCCCCTCGGTGTGCGCCTCGCGAATCGCATCGCACTGGCGGATCGACTCGAGGGCTCCCGCGAGATTTCGCGGCCCGCCGTCGAGGTCCGCTGCGCGCGGCGCGAGGAACGCCTCGACCCGCTCGGCGGCAGCGGCGGAACAGAGACCGGACGCGAGCCAAGGGAGGGCGCCCGCGCCGCCCGGCCCCGTGCGGTCGATGAGCGCCTCGAAGTTCTCTTCGATGAACTGCCAGGTGGTTTCCTGGGTGGCGGTGCGCCGGACCAGTGGCCACAGCGTGCTCGTGGTCTCGTTCACGCGCAGGCGCTCATCGAGGGCGAGCGACTGGGCGCGGGCGACCAGCAGGGGCTGGTCGGCGGCGCCGAGGGCGGCGAGTCGGTGGCGGCGCTCGATGGCGTCGTCGCTTCCGTGGAGCTGGGCGGCGAGTGCGTCGAAGATGCGGGTGCCGCCGTCCTGTACGGCGACGCGCATCGCCACGTCTACGAGGTCCGGAGCGAGGGCTGTGGGATCAGCCGGACCCAAAGCGTCGATGCCCGCGTAGCGTTGCGCGCGGCGCGCGGCTTCGGCGCGGACGCCCTCGTCGCGCGCCGTGAACGCCAGCGCCTCGACGACGGCCCGGCGCAGCAGCGCCGTCTCACCGGATTCGCCTTCCGCCGGATCCCAACCGAGCGCGCGCAAGCGGTCCGCGTAGAGGGTCGACGTGAGCTCCTCGAGCTCCGTCCGGTCGGTCTCATCGAGGAGGTGGTTGCGCGCGAGCTTCAAGAGCGGCATCGGCGCAGTGGCAACCGCGCGGTTCTCGTCGCGAGCGAGCACCTCGAACGCCCCGAACGTCTGCGCGATCGAGGCTCCGCCGGCGCGGAACGCAGCTTCGAGGTTGCTCGCGAGGGAGAGGCGTTCGGGAGCCTCGAGGGCGTCGAAGCCCGTTTCGATCAGCTTCTCGGCGTCCCCCGGCGACTGCGCCCAGCGGTAGTAGCCGGCCGCGCCGGCGTTCGGCATCACCCAGTCGGGACACGCGTCGCCCGGGAGCTCGAGGACCCCCTCGGCCGCGCCGAGGAGCGTGCAGGTCTCCCCCACTTCGCCCGCCAGGGCGTGGCGTGCGCAGACCGGAACCTGCCAGAGGGAATCGCGGTCGGCCTCGCTTCCGAGTGGGACATAGCGCTCCTGGTGCAACGCGAGGCGTGGTCCCGCGGCGTCGCACAGCGTCTGCGTCGCGACGAACGGAACCCCCGGCTTGACGAGGAAGCTGCGAAAGGGCCCCGTGAGGTTGCGGCCGGAAGCGTTCGAAAGCGCGTCCACCAGGTCGCGCGTGGTGGCGTTGCCGTCCCGGTGCGCCTCGATGTAGTCGCGCACGCCGTCGCGAAACGCTTCCGGACCGATCCAGCGCTCGAACATCCCGAGCACACCGGCACCCTTGCTGTACGTGATGCCGTCGAACGCGTTGTGGACGTCGTGATTGCTCTCGATGGGCTGGCGGATCGCGCGGGCACTGCTGCGTCCGTCGATCTGCATGGCGCGGTGCACCGCGTCGAGGAGCGACACCTCGGCGTTCTGTTCCGGCGCGACGCTGCCCACGATGCGCCAGCCCAACCACGTTGCGAACGCCTCGTTGAGCCAGATGTCGTTCCACCAGGGCATCGTGACCGTGTTGCCGAACCACGAGTGCGCGAGCTCATGGGCCATCACGTACGTGAAGCGACGGCGATCCTGCTCGGAAATCAGACCGTCGAAGAGCAGCAGGGAGTCACGAAAAGTGATGGCGGCCGCGTTCTCCATGGCCCCGGCGCCAAAGTCGGGTACGGCGAGGATGTCGAGCTTCGCGTACGGGAAGGGGGATCCGAACCAGTCCTCGAACGCGACGAGCAGGGGCGGCGTGTTGCGCAGCGCGAAATCGAGATCTGCGCCGCGGCCCGCCGCGGCGACGCCGCGAAACGGTACGGCGTGCGTGCGGAGCCCGCGTGGCGGGAGATCGTCCGCCTGGATGACGTCGAGCGGCCCTACACCGAATGCGATGAGGTAGGTGGGGAGCGGCACCGTGGTGGCGAAGCGCGTCCGCGTGCGACCTCCCGAGACGCTCACCGCCGATACGGGGAGCGTGTTGGTGATGGCGGCGTCGCCGCTCGGCACCGTCAAGGTGATGTCGAACGGAGTCTTGTACGCGGGCTCATCGAACGACGGGAAGGCGAGTCGCGCGTCGAGCGCCTCGAACTGCGTGAACGCGTAGCTGCGGCCGTCGACCTCGACCCGGTAGAGGCCGCGCAGCCTCTCGTCGAAGGGCGCCGTGTAGCGGATCCGCAAGGTGCCGGAGCCGGGTCCGACGCGCCGCGGCAGACGGATCGCCACGACCCCTTCGACTCCGTCGCGCTCTCCGTGCCAGACGCCTTCGAGGGACTGGCCGCCGGGCGTGGCGAGGGTGACGGAGACGGGGTCGATGCCCTCGGCGTGGATCCAGATCGTCCGGGTCGGACGCGTGAACTCGACGGCGATCGCGACGTCGCCACTGAAACGCTCGGACTCTGGGGCGATCGTCATGGCGAGCTCGTAGTGGCGGGGCACCACCGTTCCCGGCAGGCGGCCGGCCGGGGCCGTATCCCAGATCGGCGGGATTGCCGCCGAGCAGGCCGTCACGAGGCTGATCGCCGCCGTGAAAGCAGCGCCGCGGAGTCGATTCGTCATCGTCTCGGGAATCACGGGCTGGCATGATACGACGCATGCTGAAGAATTGGTGGTCGGGATTCCGGGCGACGGCGGCTGCAGCGGTCCTGGGTTCGACGCTCTTCGCCGTGCCCGCGTCCGCCGACCTCCGCGCCGAACGGATCTCCGAGGCGAACGCCTCCGAGCTCCTCATCGGCGGCAGCGATGCCGTGGGGGGTGTCGACGACTGGTACCTCGCGAACGACGTCGTCGAGATCATCGTCGACGACCCGTCCCGCACGCACGCAAAGCAGAACTTCGGTGGATCGATCGTCGACGCCGGACTGCGCGACCGCACCGGCGAGGACCAGTTCGCGCGCTTCTTCACCGTGATGAATTTGAGCCCGCAAGTCACACCGAACTACGATCGTATTCGCGCGGAGGTCGACTCCGCCGGCAACTTCGCGCGCCTCGTGGTGTCGAACTCGCGAGGTATCGCGGTCGTTCAGCGCGGGAGTAGCGTGGTCTCGGCCTTCGACCCTACGCTTCCGAGCGAGGAGGTGGCGCGCGCTCTTCGCGTCGAGACCGAGTACCGGGTGCAGCCTGGCGAGTCGTTCGTGCGTGTGACCACTACGTTTCGCAACGACGGCGAAGTGGCCGCGCCGATCTTCGCCTACGCGGACACGTGGATGCGCGGCGGTCGCAGCATGCGGGCGTTCGTGGGCAACACCCAGGACCCGACGAAATCGAGCGGCTTCGACCACCTGGGATTCGGCGGCACATCGATCCTCGATATCGGGGGGACCCTCGAGCCGTTCGACTTCGTCGTGGTGCCCGGCATGCGCGATTACCCGCCTATTGGGTACGCGATGTTCTCCCCCGAACGCATCGAGCGCGGCCTCGTGCACTTTGGCGTGACCTCGGAGCACATCAACCTGATCAATGTCTTCGTCACCGATCCCGGCTGGCACGAGGTGGGGCTGGCGACCCTGTTCGACGCCACCAGCATCGAGCTCGCGCCGGGCGAGAGCTGGTCCTACGAGCGCTGGTTCTTGATCGTCGGCCACCCCGACGTCGCATCCGCCACGGACGTGATCTTCGAGCGCACGGGTCTCGCCGACGGCCGCTCGGGGGTTCGGGGAACGGTGACGCCCGCGAGCGAGCCGTGCGCCGTTCACGTCGCCACGGCTGACGGAGCCCCGGTCACCCAGATGCTGACTCGCACGACGGGCCCCGACGCGGGGCGCTACCGGGCGATCCTGCCGCCGGGCGACTACCGCCTGACGTTCCGCGGTCCGCATCGCGAGCCCTTCGAGCGCGACGTGACCGTCGGCGCAGGACGCTTCGCGAGCGTGGCGAACGTCGATCTCGGAGGCACGGGCTGGCTCGTTTTCGAGCAGCCGTTTCGCGATGGCGGTGGCGGACGCGTGGTGGTGACGGGTCGCGATGGCACGCCGCCGCCGACCTTCGAGCCCGAGCTCCTCGACTTCACGCTGGACGGGGCGCTCGCCGAGAGCGGGTCGGAGACCCACGAGATCCATTTCGTGGGCAACGAGAGCGATCCCGTACGCGTCCCGATCGCGCCGGGAAAGTACCGCCTGACGGCGACGCGGGGCCTCCTCTACGGAATCGATCAGCTCGACATCGAGGTCGTGACCGCCGGCGACGCGGTGGCGATCCGTCCGTTCGTCGTCGATCGGGCCGTCGCCCTCGACGGCTTCGTGAGCGCCGACATGCACGTTCACGCGCAGGCGAGCGACGACTCCGGCATCTCGAACGTCGCGCGACTGCGCGGCTATGTCGCGGAGCACATCGACGTGATGGTGAGCACCGATCACGATCACATCGCGGACTTCGGCCCGGCGATCGAGGAGCTGGACGTGGCGGAGAAGATCGAGGTGATCATCGGCGTCGAGGTCACGAGCTCGACGGGCAGCGAAGCAGCGCCGTGGACCCTCGGCCACCACAATGCCTGGCCGATCGAGCACCGATCCAACGCGCACCGGCAGGGTGCGCCGCCCAGCCAGAACCTCACGCTCGCCAACCTCTACGCACTGCTGCGAAGCGACTACGGGGCGCGGGTCGTGCAGCTCAATCACCCTCGTCCCAGAAGCGATGACATCAGCGAAGGCGCGTACTTCAGCCACATGGCCACGGCTGGAGAGGCCTTCGATCCGAACCTGCCGTTGACCGCGCCGCCGAACGACACACTGCTCGCGCTCGCGACTGACGGTCACACGCGCGCCATCGACTTCGACGCGATCGAGATCATGAACGGCAACGGCGCCCACCTCTACCACCGAGTGCGCGATGACTGGTACGCCCTGCTGCGCCAGGGCTACCTCAGCACGGGGACGGCGAACTCCGACACGCACGGTCCCAGCGAGATCGCGGCGTATCCGCGGAACTTCGTGCAGCTGGCTGCCGCCGCCCCCTTCGATCCCGTCGCCTTCGACCGCGCGATCCGTGACGGCCGCGTCTTCGGCACCACGGGGCCGCTCATCCCCGAGTTTCGCGTCAGCGACGCTGGATCGGGCGGTTCGACGGGCGGTATGGGCGAGCTGGTCGCTTCGAAAGACGGTCGCGTCGTCGTCGAGTTCCGCGTGGCCGCGCCGGACTGGGTACCGGTCGACGAGGTGCGCCTCGTCGCGAACGGCGAGGTCGTCCACACCTGGCCCCTCGACGCCGTCGCGGAATCCGACGGGACCCGCTTCGCTCACCGCGAGGAGCTCGTGCTCCACGGGGACGTGTTCCTCACGCTCGAGGCGGGGGCACCTCTCGGGGTCGACCGGCTCGCCTGGATCGCCGAACACCCCGGCCCCTACACGCAAGTGGTCGCGCCGGGCTTCGTCTCGGCCGCGTTCGCGAATCCGATCTTCGTCGACGTGGACGGAAACGGGCGTTTCGATCCACCGGGCCCCTGGCCCGCAGAGGCCTCACCGGCGTGGTGGCTACTCATCGCCGTGACGGGAGGTCTCGTCCTGTGGGGGCTCCAGGGTCGCCGACCCCCGACGGGGTCCCGATCCGCGCAGAGCCCGGATCGCCCCTGACTTCGCTGGCCTCGCGAGGCCTCCTAGGCTGAGCCGCGCGTCGACCGGACCACGAAGTTGCCGCGCTGCTCGTCAAATTCGAGCCCGATCCGGCCCTGCTTCTCGACGTCCTCGAGCACGTCCGCGAAGGATTGGAAGCCGTAGTAGTCCTCGTTGAACGAGGGGAAAACGCGGCGAACGGTCTGCTTGACCATCGAACCCCAGACCGTATCGTAGTCGCGCTCGAGAGAGCGGACGATTTCGACGATCCTGTCGCTCGCCTCGCGTCGCTTGTCCGTCGAGCCCTTGGCCGAAGGAGCCCTCGGCTCCTCCTGCTTCTTCTTCATTTCGGCGCCGCGGATGAGGTCGTCGTAGTAGATGAACTCGTCGCAGCTACCGATCAGGAGATCGGAGGTGGAGTTCTTCACCCCACAACCGATCACGCGCTTGTCATTCTCCTTGAGCTTCGCGACGAGCGGCGAGAAATCGCTGTCGCCCGAGATGAGCGCGAAAATGTCGATGTGGTCTTTCTGGTAGGAAAGGTCGAGCGCGTCCACGACCATCCTGATGTCGGCGCTGTTCTTCCCGCTCAACTTCGACTGCGGGATGTCGACCATTTCGACCCCTTGGCGGTGGAAGTCCCGCACGCCGGTCCGATAGCGTCCCCAGTCGCAGTAGGCGCGCTTGAAGACGATTCGCCCCTTTTCGAGCAGGCGGCGCAGGACGAGGTCGATCTTGAAATTGCCCTTGCGCATTCCCTGAACACCGATCGCCACGTTCTCATAGTCGATGAAAACAGCGATCAGGAGTTCTTCGGCCATCGATCCACCCCGGCTCGTGCGGCCCGTGCGAGAGGGGCGCGTGGCGGTGTCGTGAGAAGTGGTAGCAGGATCAGCTAGCGGCGGCTGGCGCTTCGGTGTCTTCCGCCTCGGCCTCTTCGCCGTCCCCGAAGCCGTATCCCGCGAGGTCTTCGGTCGTCGCGACATGGGAGCCATCGTTGATTGCTTCGCCGCGAATCTCGCGCTTCTCGCGCTTCATGGCGGCCTTCTCAGCCTTCTTGACTTCCCTCTGGCGCTTCAGCACGGCGGTTCTGCTTTTCTTGGCCATGGCGAACCCTACCTCGATAACCTTCTTGAACGCTCCCGGAGAACGTCCGGCACTCTTCAATGTCTCGACCAGGGGGACGCCGTATCCTACACGGCCTTCCCATTCGGGTCACTGTCCCAGGGGGAGATGCGCCCGTGAAACCCCTGAAAATTCGTTTTTTTACAAGCGTCGGGGGGGGCCGGGTGTGGGGGGCATGGGAGGGATGAAACCGCCTGCCAGCGGGAATCGGTCCCCTGGATCCAGCGCGGAAAGACTCCCCCAAACCCAGGGCTCGAAGGCCACGGCGCGAGCGAATCCCACAGCTAAGAGACCCTCGATCTGGGTGTGGATCGCGATGCTCGAAGCTTCCTTCATCTTCAGGAGTCGTCTCCGAGCATCTCACAGATACGCACCTTCGGCGTTCAAACAGGTGAGTCAAAAGGTTGATGTTGAGTTGACTTGTCGATGGCGTCGCGCTATCAGCCTTCATGAGGGCTTTCGAGTGCATGGCTTGCAAACCGGTTTGCTGTAGACATTAAGAACGTCCTTACACTATGATAGCGTTCGCAGGAAGCGTGTCTTGTTCGGACGCCGAGTCTCGTTTGCTCTGAACGCTGCGGGCTATCGGTATTCGAACGTTCTTACCGTAAGGGAAAGAGGGTTGAAATGGCTGCGCGCAAGACAGGCCAGAAGTCATCCGAAGAATTCTGGTCGAAGGTGCTCTCCGCTCCTAAGGTGAAGCGCATCCTCGAGAGGCGAGGTTTCAGCCCGGAGGGGTTCCGGAAGGACTACGAGGCCGACACCTCTCGCGGACCGAGATCACCGAAGAAGCCGGGTCGTGCGGAGATGGACGCCGTAGAGGCGTTCCAGGATTCTGGCGATTTCGAGTCATTGAAGGTCGCTCTCGGTACGAAGAGCGCCGCAGTGGCAAACTCGGCTCTGCGCCGGGTGCTCCAGTTCAAGGCTCGCGGCGGGGTCAAGACGATTCGCCGTCGCAGCGCGGATTCAGCCTCGGTCTGAATCCGATCGGTTCGTGATGGACCCGGATCTTCGCGGAACACGCGGCAGGTCCGGAAGCTTCGCGGCGGTTGCCATGACGGTGTCCGCCGTGCGGTTGCTCCGGCACGATCTTCCCGCATCGTTCCCAGCCATCGAGCACACGCGCTCCACGACCCTCAAGGCCGCTCCGAAACCACACCATTTCGTGTGATGCCCCAGCGGCCGATGAGCTCCGCCTGCTTCCAGAAGACCGCCGGGTAACGCGGCGTGGCGTGGAGCGACACCACCAGCTCCTCGCGACCGTCGCCCTCCACGAGGTCGACGCGCGCGAAGCCCGTGGTCTCTCTGGCGATCAGCCGGCCGACGAAGTCGCGCTCGATGGGCTTGCGGGTGGCCCCGCCTCCCGAGATCACGTGAAGGGTCGGATCTCCCGTGCCCATCTCGATCGCCTGCAGGTTGTGGTGGTGGCCAGAAAGGAAGAGCTGGACGCGGACATCGGCGCGGCGCAGCGCGCGGCGGATCTCGGGGCCAGGGGACTCCGCGGTACCATCGCGGCGCTCGGCGATGGGGTGATGGGCGGCGACGATCCGCCAGGGCCCCCGGGCCGCGCGCAGCGCAGCGGTCACGGTGGCGAGGTCAGCTTCGCTTCGCACGGCCGGGGAGTCGATGAGCACCAGGCTGAGCCCTGGCACCGGCTCGATCACCTCGACGAGTCCGGCGGGAACTTGCCAGTTCGCCACGAATTCTGGGACGGCCTCGCGCTGCAGTCCGGGGCTCTCGGCCAGGTCGTGGTCGTGATTTCCGAGCACGGCGAAAAGGGCGGGGGCGGGGTCGCGGCGCAGGGCCGCGGGTAGCGAGCAGGCCTCCGCGACCTCGGGAGATCGGGGACCCGTGAGGTCCGCGAAGCGGCAGTAGGGCCAGACCAGGTTCACAGCGACGCGCTGGGCGAGGTCGTCGCGCGCCAGGCCGTCGGGGTAGAAGTTGTCACCCAGCAGAATCAAGGCGTCGACGGGCGCGACCTGGTCGTGAGCCGTGAGACCCCGCGCCACGGCGAGCTGACCCTCCCGCAGGCTGGGGAGGAAATGCCGCTCCCCCGTGTCCCCCAACGCGAAGAACGAGTAGCGGGCTCCGGGAATCGACGCCGTGGCGGCGTCGGGAGCCGTCCACGCCACGGGCTCCGGCAGGGCCGGGACGAGCGCCCCCCAGGAACCGATGACGCCCAACCCCAGCAACCCCGCGGCAGCGAGCCCTCTCCCAGCGAGGCGAATGCCGCGGCCTGTTGCGTTGCGATCGTCTTGCGGCGCCCCGGGATTCGACACCCGTCGAGTGTTGCAGGCGCAACGCCGGCGCGCGACGCACCCTACGTGCACCCGCGAGTTCCCACCGATAAAATGTCTGGGTGTCCGCCACCCCCGATAGGGGAGATCTCGTGCCCGATTTCTCCCTCGAATCGACCACCGGCCCGATTCGGCGTCAACGCCCAGAGCGTCGCATCGCACGAGAAGTTCGCCAACAAACACGAGCTGCCGTTCCTCTGCTCTCGGATCCCGACGGTTCGGTCATCGCGGCGTGCGGCGCCCGCGGCCTCCTCGGGGTGACCCAGCGCGTCCTCGTATTGATCGGTCCCGACCGCCGCATCCGCTGGCGTCGCAGCGACCTCCCGGTCTTCCACCGCAATGCTGACGAGCTTCGCGAAGTGATCGCGGGGCTGTGAGAGGGTCCTCGTGCAGAAGATGATCAGTTACTACGATGTCGATTGGAATCGCGAGACCCGGACCGGAGGCATGTCGCTTGCGTTCGACGACCGCAGCCGCGTAGACCTGCGCCCGATCGATCTCGACGAGCTCTCGCTGATTTGCAACATCCTCCGCGTCGAAAAACCCGTCTACTACGACGAGGCGACTCGAACCTTCTCGACGCAGAGCGATCCGGTAAACGACGGCTAGAGCCCAGCCGCGCCGGGTGGCACGGTTCGTGCGTTTCGTCGCGGTATGCCGCACGTCGCGCCTCGAAACCCTGTCACCGCGCACTCGGGGCCGAGCCCTGGAATCCGCTGTTCACGTGGAGCGGCTCCCGGTCGTTCACGCCGGCGCGTTCCGATCGGCTCGATTGTTGTGTTGATGCTCGGGGTAGCGATGCCCCGCGCCTCCACCGCTGAGCCCATGGGGTTCGTGGGAACGCTCAGTATCGAGTTTCCGTCGCCTCCGCCCCTCGAGGTCGCAGGCTTCGGCGTCGCCGAGATCCAGACGATCGGGCCGCGACTGAAGGGCGTGCAGCTGGCCGGCGGCATCCAGGGCAGCGAGCAAATCCCCATGTCGAGCGGGCCGATGAGCACGATGTCGGTGTCCGCTGAACTGAACCTGGGCAGCGGTACCCTGTCGCCGTTCTGGCCACCCGCGTCCCCCCAGCTCACGGCCAACACGCTGCCGATCGGCGGCGTGTTGCGGATGTGCATCTTCTCGACCCACTGCGGGCTGAACATCCCGTTGCAGCTCGGCTCGAGTGGCTCCCTGGGGACGGCGGGCCTCGGTATCGGCGGGCTCCTCACGATCGGTGACGCGGGATCGCTGCGCATCTCGATCGACGCGGCGCCGTGGACATTCGCTACCGCAACGGTCACCGTGCCTACGGCGAGCGGAGACAACCTGTCGTTCACCGCCCACGGGTGGGCGCACGGCCCCTATTCGTTCACCCAGTCCACGGCGCTCCCTGGCGGCGAGATGTCGGTGGTGACGCCGCTGCAGGTGACGTCCGCGGTCGGCTCGCAATTCACGTCGTTTGGCCGCCTGCGGCTGCGCTTCGTTCCCGAGCCGGGAAGGGGAGCGATGCTACTCGTGGGGTCGCTGGGCCTCGCACTGCTGTGGGCGCGCCGTAGCCGCGCGGTGAAGGCGCGGCGATCGCTGTAGACTGTGAGCCCCACTGCGACCGAGGCCCCACTTGCGAGACATCCTTCCGGAGCTCTTGCGCTGGCAGCGCGCCGGAAAGCGCTGCGCGATTGCGCGGGTGGTGCGCGTCGAGGGCTCCGGCCCGCGGGAGCCGGGCGCGGCGATGGCCGTGAACGAGAGCGGCGAGGTCGTGGGCTCCGTGTCCGGCGGTTGCATCGAGGGGGCGGTGGTCGAGGAGGCGACGGAAATTCTCGCGGGGCGACACGAGGCCGGCGTGGTCACATTCGGCTACAGCGACGACGACGCCTTTGCCGTGGGCCTCACCTGCGGCGGCACCATCCACCTCTACGTCGAGCCCTTCGACTGGTAGGCGGTCCAGGACACGGCGTGGCGACGATCTCGAGCGAGCTGCGAGCGGCCATCGACGCGGGAACCCCCGTCGCGCTGGCGACGCTGACCGAAGGCGGTCGCATCGGTGCGAAGCTCCTCGTGTATTCCGATGAGGCGCGCCCGTCGACGGGCGACCTCGGCAATCCCGAGCTCACGCGCGTCGTGGCGCGCGACGCGCGCGGCGAGCTCGCCGCCGGCAGCACGGTGATGCGCCACTACGGGCCGGCGGGGCAGGC
The DNA here is from genome assembly GCA_013215605.1 of Myxococcales bacterium. Lineage (GTDB taxonomy): Bacteria > Myxococcota_A > UBA9160 > UBA9160 > SMWR01 > JABSQW01. The sequence goes on along the minus strand of JABSQW010000027.1, from coordinate 9,395 downwards.
GCGACAGGCCGAGGTTTCGGTCTTCATCGAATCGTTCGCGCCGCCGCCGCAGATGTGGATCTTCGGCGCGGTGGACTTCACGGGAGCGCTCGTCTCGGTGGCGAAGGCGCTCGGTTACCGCGTTACCGTGTGTGACGCGCGGGAGGTCTTCGCCACCACGGCCCGCTTTCCCGACGCGGACGCGGTCGAGACCCTTTGGCCCCACGAGCTTCTCGAACGCGACGGCGCGGCTCTCGGACTCCGCGACGCCGTCTGCGTGCTCACGCACGACCACAAGTTCGACGTTCCCGCCATCCGCGCCGCCCTCGCTACGAGCGTGGGCTACATCGGCTGCATGGGCTCGCGGCGGACCCACGAAGAGCGTGCTGCCAGGCTCCGAGACGTGGGCGTCGCGGACGCCGAGTTGGCCCGGGTGATGTCCCCCATCGGCCTCGACCTCGGCGCCCGCAGCCCAGCCGAGACCGCCATCTCGATCTGCGCCGAGATCATCGCCATCCGCTACGGACGCAGAGCGCCGTCCCTGCGCGACGCGAAGGGCCCGATCCATGAGGAAAGGCCTCTCGCGTCGAGGAGTTCCGAGAACGACTGAGCGCCGCGCGGCGGCGAGCGGCGGATCGGACTTCGCGCATGGGGCTCCTTCGCGTGGTGCGATCCGGACGCTAGGGCACCCTCGATCGAGGCTGACACGCTGGCTTTCTCGTGCCGCCCTTCGTAGATTCAGGAGATGCGGCTCGCCCTGATGCTCGCGAAGCTCGGTGGCGACGCGCCGAGCCGCAGCGGGAGCGAGAGCGGAGCCGCCGGGCGGCTGCGCGCGTTCGAGATCATTCTCGTCCTGCACCTGGTCACGTCGACCTTCTGGTGGGCGGCCGGTGGCTGGTGGCTGCCCACCGGCGACTTCTCGTGGATCGACGGACCGATGATCGCGACGCTCTGCGTCACCGCGGCGCTGGCGGCGGGGTGCTTGCATCCCACGTGGCGAACCATCGCGTTACCGGGAATGGCGGTGCTGCAGGCCACGGTCGTCATCGGAGCGTTTCCCGAGACGGCGAACCACAGCTACCTCGAGTTCGCATTCGTCGGGTTGGTGGCGTTCTTCCAACCGCGAAGCGACGAAGAGAGGCGCCTGCTGCTCGGGGCACTGCGTTGGGTGACGATCGTCGTCTTCTTCAGCGCGGGCGTGCAGAAGCTGGCGCACGGCTACTACTTCGGTGGAGAATTTCTCGCCTTCCAGCTGACGCACCCGGGCTTCGGGCCCGCGCTGTCGTGGCTCGTCCCGGCCGAAGAGGTGGCGCGCATCGCGGGCTACGCGGAAGTCGCGGGAGACGGACCGTACCGGGTCGCGAGCCTTCCACTCGTTCTGCTCTCGAATGCCGCCTGCCTGTGGGAGCTGGTGGTTGCCGTCCTGCTCGCCTTCCAGCGTACGCGCTTCCCGGCCGTCCTTCTGTGTGCGGTCTTCCTGGCCGTGACGGAGGTCATGGCGCGCGAGTTCTTCTTCGGTGTGCTCTTCCTGAACGCGCTCCTGCTGTTCTTGCGCACCGAGTTCAACCGGCGACTGATCGGAGTCTTCGTTGCATTCGACGTCTGGGTGATGCTCGTGAAGCTCGAACTCCTGCCCGCGGTGATCACGTTTTGACCGACGCGCGCACTCGCATCCTCATCGGCGCTCTGACGCTGTTCACCCTGTGGCCGGCCGTGCAGATGACGCTGGTTGCGGTCTTCGACGTCAATGCGTGGAAGCTCGGCGGCTACGGGATGTACGCTACGCCCAGCTTTCGCCCGGAGGTCTCCGTCGCCGTGCAGCGCGCCGGAGACAGCGGCTTCTCGGTCGTGACGAATCTCGCCCAGGAACAGCGCGACGAGCTCACGACCTTCAGTCGCGCGCGCTTTGCGCTCGGGCGGCTCAGCCGGCCCGACCGCCTGGCCGAGCGGGTGTTCGACGGCATGCCGAACGTGCAGAGTATCCGCATCCGGGTGGTCGAGCTGCGGATCGACCCCCGTTCCGCGATGCTCGGCAGCCGCGAGAGCGCGTTCTCCTACTCGCGTCGGGCTCCCTCGCGCTGATCGGTCGTCGCCCCACAGCCCTGGCGACTTCGGGTAGTGTGAATTCGACCGACCCAAAGGAGGGCGAAACATGGCCGAATCCCTCACGAGAGAGTGGTGTGAGCAGACCTTCGAGCAGGTGAAGAACTGGGGTCGCTTCGGGGCCGACGACGAGCGCGGTGCGCTGAACTTCATCAGCGAGAAGAAGCGCGCCGCCGCTGCCGCGCTGATCCGCGACGGGGCGGCCGTGAGCTGTGCGCTCGACTTCCCGGTCACCCCGGGGCCCGAGAACCCGCACCCCGCACAGCACATGATGGTGGTGGCCGGCGACGCCTGTTGCGACCCGCGAGCACCCGGTCTCGAGATGACCATGGACTTCATCGGTATCTCGTTCCACGGGATGGCGTCGTCGCACATCGACGCGCTGTGCCACGTACTCGTGAACCGGACCATGTACAACGGCTACCCGTCCGAAGAGGTGCTGAGTACTGGTGCCCAGCGCAACAGCATCATGGCGGCGCGCGATGGCATCTCGGGACGCGGTGTCCTCCTCGACATCCCTCGACTGCGCGGTGCGCAGTGGCTCGAGCTCGGTGAGGCCATTCAGCGAGAAGAGCTCGAAGCGGCGGAGAAGGAGCAGGGCCTGCGCGTGGAGGAGGGCGACATTCTGCTGATCGCGACCGGCCGCCACACACGGCGCGACCAGCTCGGTCCGTGGCAGCCCGCGAGTGAGGGGCTCGCGGGCCTCGACCCGCGCTGTATCCCCTTCTTCCACGAGCGCAGCATCGCCGTGCTCGGGAGCGACGGTATCTCGGATCCGTTACCGGGGAGCGGCATCGAGAACTGGTCGGTGCCCGTCCACCAGTGCTGTCTGGCGGGCATGGGCGTACATCTGCTCGACAACCTCGACTTCCGCGGCCTCGCCGAGGGTTGCGCGGAGCGCAACCGCTGGGAGTTCTTCTTCACCGTCGCGCCGCTCCGCGTCGCAGGCGGAACGGGGTCGCCGGTGAACCCGATCGCGGTCTTCTAGCCTTCGGGGTCGCGACCCGGCTTCACTTGCGTTCGCTCGCGGTGCGCTCGCAACCGGGGGCCGGTGCTCAGCCGGGGGGTGTGTAGATCTCGCAGGCGCCCTTGTGGAGATCGTGGATCACGAGCAGGCGTCCGAAGGAGATGTACTGCCCGATCATCATGCCGAGCTCCACCAGCTCGGCTTCGCTGAAGTTCGCCCGCAGCTCTGCCTTGAAGGCCTCGTCCACCGTCGTGAAGTCCGCCGCGAGCTTCTCCGCGTAGCGCACTGCGAGGGCGTCGCGGGCCTCGAGGCTTCGCTCGCTCTCGGGCAGGTGGATCTGTGCGATGGTTTCTTCGTCGAGTCCCTGACGCGTCGCCGACGCGTAGCGTGCGAACAGTCAGGTGTCGCAGTCGTTCAGGGACGCGATCTTGAGCCTCGCCAGCTCCTTGATGCGCGACGGCACCACTCCTTCCTGGTGGCCGGGCCGGAAGAACGCGAAGTAGCGCTCGAAGAAGTCCGGAACGAGTTCGAGGGGATTTTTGTTCCCGCCGCCCGCCGGGTTCGGGAGGTCGTCGGGCGCCGACGTCGCTGTGCTCATCAAAGCCTCCGATGCGGTAAAAGTGCCTCTGCCCGGGAGTATACTGGGCCCGCCCGCAGGGAGGCGACATGTCCGTACGCTTCGGTCTCCAGATCCCCAGCTTCACGTTCCCGAAGCGCCCCGGGGAGAACGTCTTTCGGGTGGCGCGCGATCTCGCCGTCGAAGCCGAGAACCTGGGCTTCGACTCGGTGTGGCTCATGGATCATCTGTTCCAGATCCCAGTGGTGGCGCCGGAGACCGATCCGCTGCTCGAGTGCTGGACGGGGCTGTCGGCACTCGCGGCCTCGACGGAACGCGTGAGGCTCGGGACCCTCGTCTCGGCGGTGGGTTTCCGCGGTCCGTCGCTGCTCGCCAAGGTGACATCGAGCCTCGACGTCATCAGCAATGGGCGCCTGATCGTGGGTCTCGGTGCGGGCTGGTGCGACTGGGAGCACCGCGCTTACGGTCTCGAGTTTCCGCCGACGCCGGTGCGCCTGCAGCGCCTCGAAGAAGAGATCGAGATCCTGAAGCGGATGTGGACCGAGGAGCGCGCGAGCTTCACGGGACGCCACTACAGCATCGAGGGCGCGGTCAACAGTCCGAAGCCGCTGCAGCAACCGCATCCGCCCATCCTGATCGGAGGCAGTGGCGAAAAGGTGACCCTGCGCCTCACCGCGCAGCACGCGCAGCTCCACAACCTGGGCGCCGGCGACGCCGCCGAGTGTCGACGCGTGCTCGGGGTGCTGCGCGAACACTGCGACCGCCTCGGTACCGACTACGACGCGATCGAGAAGACCCGCCTCACGCCGATCCTGTTCACGCGGGATGCCGCCGACGCGGAGCGCCGGATCGCAGAGCTGTGTCCCGCGGCGGAGAAGCCCGGTAGTTTTCGCGCGCGCACGCTGATCGGTACGCCGGCGGAGATCACCGATCAGCTCGTCGCGTTCCGCGAGGCGGGCGTCGAGACGTTCATTACGAGCTTCTGGGATGTCGACGATGTCGAGCCGCTCCACGTCTTGATGAAGGAGGTGGCGCCCGCGGTAGACGCGCGGAGTGCCTGACAGCGAGGAAGCGAGGAAGCGAATGGACGGTCGCCGCCCCACCGGTGTGATGTACGTCAATACCCACGTCGACGATCCCAACAAGGAGATCGAGTACGACGCGTGGTATCGCAACGTCCACTTCCCCGATGTCACAGAGCCGGGCATGTTCGTGAACGCGACGATGTTCCACAACGCGAACGTCCCGCCGGCGACAGGGGAGGGCAAGTTCCTCGCCTTCTACGAGACCTACTGGGAAGACGTCGGGGCCGCGACCGATGCGTTCCGGGGCTGGGTGGACGTGCTGGGCCGCGAGTCGCGTATCCACGCGGGCACGCTGGGAGCGAGCTTCGGGATCTACGCGAACGTCGCGCGTCGCTTCGCGACGGAACGTCGCCGCTTCTCCCAGAGCGTCAACGCGTTCTTGATCGATCCCCGGGAGGGAGCGCCCGCAGACGACGTGCGCCGCCACCTCGTCGAGCACACGCTAGCGGCCGTGGCGGGCATCGGGCTCCACCACAGCGTGTCCGTCGGCGAGCTCACCACGAGCCAGGCCTTCGCGGACGCCACGGGCGAGCAGGCCCGTTTCCTGCTGCTCCTCGAGTCGGACATCGGCGACCCGCGAGCGCTCGCCACGAGCGTGGAAGCCAAGGTCCCCGACGCGGTTCCCGACACTGCCGAGCTTCGAATCGCTTCGAACTTCTTCCGAGGGCCCGTCGCCGCCTGAGGCGCTACCCGTCCCATGGGCGCCAATCGAGTGGTTCGAGACTGAAATGGGACGCCCGCTCACGGAGACTCCCTCATGACCCCCAGCACGACTGGCGCCGGCGTTCTCGAAGGCAAGGTGGCGATCGTCACCGGTGCGAGCCGCGGCATCGGCGTGGGCATCGCTCAGCGATTCGCCGCGGAGGGTGCCGCCGTTGCGCTCGTCGCCCGCACGGTCGAAGCGCGCGAAGGGCTGCCGGGGACACTCCGCGAGACCGTCGCCCGCATCGAAGCGGGGGGTGGGCGCTGCATCGCGGTCCAGGCCGACCTGTCGGATCCCGCGGCACGAGCGCGCATCGTCGATCGGGCCCAAGCCGAACTCGGTCCGGTCGACATCCTGGTGAACAACGCGGCGCGGGCGTTCTACGAGCCGGCGCAGACGATCTCCGAGAAGCGTCTTCGTCTGTCTCTCGAGATCAATCTCGTCGGCCCCTTCGACCTCATGCAGCGGGTGATTCCCGGCATGCGCGAGCGCGGCGCCGGCTGGATCCTGAACCTGTCGTCGGCGACGTCGGTCGCCCCCAGCGGTCCTCCCTGGGACGACTTCGCGAAGCACCGGGGCGTGGCGACCTATGCCACCACCAAGATTGCGCTCGAGCGGATGTCCCAGGGTCTCGCGGCGGAGCTTCACGACGACGGCATCGCCGTGAACACCCTGGCGCCGGTGGCCGCCGTGCTCACGGAAGCCGCAGAGCAGCTGGGAGTCATCCCGAAGAGCGCACCCACGGAGCCCGTCGAGACGATGGCCGAAGCCGCCCTGGCCCTCTGCTCGGGGGATCCCCGCGAGCTCACCGGTCGTGTGACGCTGAGCCTTCGGCTGCTCGAGGAACTCGGCGTCGAGGTCCGCACCCTCGACGGCAAGGCGCTGCTTCGCGCCTGAGATCGTCCGACTTCGTTCGGCTTCGGCTCACTGCGCGGATGCCGACTCTCGCGTCGGCCTCCCTCGGGCCCCGCATGCACGATCCCTCTCGGGTAGGATGGACACCGCAGCGTGGCCTGCAGCCGGAGATGCGCATGCCCGACCATCCGACCCGCCCGGAAATCGATCTTCTCGATGGCCGCTGGTACCAGGGCAACCCCCTGGACGACTACGCGTGGATGCGCGAGAACGCCCCCGTCTACTGGGACCCCAACGCGAAGATCTGGGGGGTCAATCTGCACGAAGACGTCATGGCGGTGTCGAAGACGCCCGAGATCTTCTGTTCCGAGCAGGGATCGCGCCCGGAATCGAGTGTTCCGTCGATGATCAACATGGACGATCCCGGGCACAAATCGCACCGCAACCTCGTCAACCGCGGCTTTACTCCGAAGAAGCTTGCACAGGACGAGATCAAGGTGCGCGAGATCGTCACCGGGCTCATCGACAACGTGATCGCGCGAGGCACCTGCGAGTTCGTACACGAGGTGGCGGCGCCGCTGCCCATGATCATGATCGGCGACATGCTGGGCGTGGAGCCCGAGGACCGCGACACGCTCCTCAAGTGGTCGGACGATCTTCTTCGCACCTCGGGGAGTGCCGAGCCCGAGGATCTGAAGGCATCTGCCGAGGCAGCGATCGGCTGGTTCGAGTACTCGAGTCGCGTCATCACCGATCGCCGATCGAACCCGCGCGACGATCTCATCAGCATCCTGGTCCACGGCGAGGTCGATGGGAAGAAGCTCACCGACGACCAGATCCAGAACGAGACGCTCCTCATCCTGGTCGGAGGCGACGAGACCACTCGCCACGTCATCACCCAGGGAATGGAGGTGCTGATCCGTCAGCCGGAGCAGCGTCAAAAGCTCATCGACGATCCTTCGAAGGTCCCGGTTGCCGTCGAGGAGATGCTGCGCTTCGTGTCGCCGATCAAGAACATGAACCGCACGGCCACGCGCGACACCGAGCTGCGCGGACAGAAGGTTCGCGAGGGCGAAAAACTGCTCCTCCTCTACCACTCGGCCAACATGGACGAGCGCGTCTTCGACCATCCCGAGCTCTTCGACGCCGAGCGCCAACCGAACCACCACGTCGCGTTCGGCGGCTACGGCACGCACCACTGCCTCGGCGCGAGCCTCGCGAAGCTCGAGCTGCGCATCATGTTCGAGGAGCTCCTGGCGAGACTCCCCGACCTCGAGCTCGCCACGCAAGAGCCGCTTCCGCTGCGGCGGAACAACTTCATCGTCGGCATCGAGGAGATGCCGGTCCGCTTCACTCCCCGGTAGGTTCCCGGGGGATGTGACGCCCCGGCGCGCGGCGCCTACCCTCTACAGCGACCCCGGAAATTCCCAGGACAGTGACGGAGCCCCTCATGCCGGAACTCGGCTACCCCGCGTTCGACGCGGACAACCACTACTACGAGGCCCTCGACGCCTTCACGCGCCACGTCCCCGACGCGATGCAGCCCCGCTGCGTGCAGTGGGCGGAGATCGGCGGCCGCAAGCACCACATCGTGGGCGGCAAGCTCGCGCACGCCGTCAAGAATCCGACCTGGGATCCGATCGCAATGCCTGGAGCGATCTCCGACTACCTGCGCGGCAACCCCAGCGACAAGGATCCGCGTCACCTCATGCAGGATCGCGAGCCACTCCCCGACTACTACATGAACAACGATGCCCGCGTCGCGAAGCTCGACGAGCAGGGCCTCGAAGCCATGTGGCTCTTCCCCACCCTCGGCGTGCTCTACGAGGAGCTCCTCAAGCACGACACCGACGCGGTCGTCGCGCTCTTTCGCGCCTTCAACCGCTGGCTGCAGGAAGACTGGGGGTGCAACTACAAGGACCGGATCTTCGCCTCTCCGTACATCACCCTCGCCGATGTCGACTTCGCGTGCGAAGAACTCGAGTGGGCGATCGAGCACGACGCGCGCACGGTGGCGATGCGTCCCGCCGCGGTCTGGACGCGAAACGACGGCGCGAAGTCGCCTTCGCATCCGATGTTCGATCCCTTCTGGGCGCGGGTGAACGAGGCGGGCATCACCGTGGTCGCCCACGCGGGCGATTCCGGGTACACCTCCCATGGATACGTCGCCGATGGATTCTCGGCTGCCTTCGGCGGGGTGTTCTCGCCGAGCATCAAGCACTTGAACATCGAGCGGGCGGCCTACGATTTCCTCATCACGGTGGCCTACGAGCGCCTCTTCGAGCGCTTTCCCAACGTGCGCATCGCGTCGGTGGAGAACGGTGCAGAGTTCCTGCCGGACCTCTTCCGCAAGCTTCGCCAGTCGCGTGATCGCCTCGGCAGGGGCGGTTACTACAAGGAGGACCCGGGCCTCCTCTTCAAGGAGCACGTCTGGATCAATCCGTTCTGGGAAGACGACGTCAACGAGATCGTCGACCAGATGGGCGCGGATCACGTGATCTTCGGCTCGGACTGGCCCCACATCGAGGGCATGCGGGAGCCCCTCGACTACGTGGCTGATCTCGAGAATTTCAGCGACGAGCAGCGACAGCTGATCATGCGCGACAACACGCGATTGCTGAACGAGCGTCGGCCGATCTGAACCACGACGACACCCATGGCGTCGTCAGAGCGCTTCGATCTCGTCGCCCCGCGCTTCGTGGGTGTGTGGCCGGGTCGAGGCCGGTGCTGGCCGGCGTTCAGTCGGCCAGAACACCCTCGTATCGGGTGATCTTCACCGGGATCGCGCTCATGCGCGGGATACCGCTGTAGGGATCGCAGTCGCGTTCGACGCTCGACAGGCGCCCGGTGTTGCTCCCGATGGAACGCAGCTTTGCGTCGAGGTCCGGGGCGGGGGCATCGCCGAACGCATGGGGCATCGAGATCACCCCTGCGCGAACGTCGGGCGCCGCCTCGACCACGCCCAGGATCGACGCGTAGTCGGACGCGATCTCCACCACGTCGCCGGGTGCGAGGTGCAAGCCCTCGAGGTCGACGGGGTTCATGAAGGCGGGGTTGTAGGTGTACTTTCGCACGAGCTTCGGGATGTCGCGCCCCGCCGAGTTGTGGACGTCTGGCAGACGGCGA
>JABSQW010000268.1 GCA_013215605.1 Myxococcales bacterium | reverse complement strand
CGCCCAGGGCGACTTCTCGAACTTGTAGGGCGCCCCGGGGTACGTGACGCGGCGCCCGAGCTCGGGGTGCTCGACCTCGACCGGGAAGCCGCGCTCGACGAAGTGCGGATCCTCGAGGGCCTCTTCGGGCGAATAGATGATACCCACCGAGATGCCGACCTCCTGAGCGCGGAGAAAGAATTCGTAGGCCGGAACCTTCGACGCCAGGTAGAAGAGCCCTTCGCGTGCGGCGCCGAAGATCACGGTGGTCTCGTCGTCTACGCCGAGCTGCGAGAGGTCGATGGGCTCGCTGCGCTCGCCACCCCGCTTGAGGAAGATCGACTCCGGGAAGTCGTCCTCGAGGCCGAGCTCGACGATCCAATCGTAGAGCCACTTGAACTCCGCGGGCTTCCGCGGCGGGAAGCCCGTGGTGAGCCAGCGGCCGTCGCCGCACTGCACCTGGGCCTGCATCGTGGGCACTTCCTGGGCGTGGCGACCGGTCTGGCGCTGAACCGTTCCCTGCCTGACGAGCCAGTGATAGCTCGCCATCTCCGTCGTGACGTTGCAGGCCGCGTAGGCGTTGACGTCGACATGCTGGCCGCGGCCCGACACCTCGCGTTGCAGCAGTGCCGTGAGCACCGACATCACCGCGTAGTGGCAGCCCGTGTTGTAGCCCTGGTTGCCGTCGCCGCGGATGGGCGGAAGGGAGTGGTCGTCGTATCCCGAGCTCCAGACGGGGCCGCCGCTCGCGAGCAGGGTGAGATCGGTGGCGAGCTCGTGCTTGCGCGACATCGTCCGGCCGAAAGCGGTGAGCGAGATCATCACGAGCTCCGGGTGCCGCACCGAGAGATCCTCGTAGTCGATGCCGAGGGCAGTGAGGCGATCCGGCGCTTCGCACTCCAGGAGCACGTCGGCGGTGGCGACGAGGGCGACGAAAGCCTCGCGGTCGTCCGCGACGTCGAGGTCGAGGGTGATGCCGCGTTTGCTCGTCTGGGTGTGCCACCAGAAGAGGCTGCGGTCGGGTCCGGGGCGGTCGTCGAGGAAGGGTCCGTAGTGGCGCATGGGGGCGCCGCCCGGCGGCTCGACGAGGATCACGTCTGCGCCCATGTCCGCGAGGAGCTTGCCCGCCAGCGAGCCCATCTCGCTCGCGAGCTCGACGACGCGGATTCCCGCCATCGCACCCCGCGGCCCGGGTGCACGACCCGGCGCCCCTGCGTTCCCGTTGGCCGCGGTCAAATCACACCCTCCTCGCGCAGCTGCGCGACGTCTTCCGGCTTCATCCCCAGGAGACCCGTGAGCACCTGCTCGGTGTGCTCGCCCACGCAAGGCCCCCCGTTCGTGAGCTCCCAGTCGGTCTCGGAGAAGTGCACCGGCATCCCGTCGACGCGAACGTTGCCCATCTTCATGTGCTGGACGGTCGGCCAGAGTCCCCACGCCTCGGTGTCCGGGTCGTCATCGATGCGCTCCTTGGGGCGCATCACTGCCGCCGCGGGAATGCCGGCCCTCTGTAGCGTGTTCGCGGCCCCGAAGTCGTCGTGCTCGCGGGTCCACGTGGCGACGAGGGCATCGAGTTCGTCCTCGGCGTCGAAGCGTCCCGCCGCGCTGGCGAAGCGCTCCGCCCGTGCCCACTGGCGGTCGATCACGCCGGCGAGGCGCTGCCAGTCCGCGTCGTCGCGGCAGGCGATGGCGAGCCAGCGATCTTCGCCGCGGGCGGGGTAGATGCCGTGCGGGCACATGTTCGCAGAGGGGTTGCGGTTGCTGTGGGGCTGCCCCGGGCGGCGCATGGGGCGTCCGTTCACCGTGTAGTCGAGGATCGCGGGGCCGGTCAGCGTGGCGCCGGCCTCGGTGCACGACATGTCCACCCACTGCCCCTCGCCCGTGCGCGCTTTGTGGAGGAGAGCAAAAAGAATGGCGATCGCCATGTAGTAGGCACCGGTGTGGTCCATGTACGAATAGCCCCATCCCGCGGGCGCCTCGTTCGGAAGACCCGACGTGAACGTGAGGCCCGAGATGGCCTGCACGATGGGACCCCACGTCTTGAATTCCTGATAGGGACCGGTGTGGCCGAAGCCGCAGTTCGACACGTAGATGATGTCGGGCTTGATGGCCTTGAGCTCCTCGTAGCCGAAGCCCCAGCGCTTCATCACGCCGTACGCAAAGTTCTCGCACACGACGTCCGAGCACTTCACGATCTCGGTGAGGATCTCCTTGCCCCGCTCGGTTCGCAGGTTCAGCGCGATGCCGAGCTTCTCGACGTTGTGGTTGTTGAAGCCGCCGCCGAAGTCGGGCCCGCGGCGCTCGTCGACGAAGGGGGCCATGGTGCGCAGAACGTCCCACGTACCCTGGCGCACCGGGTCTTCGATGCGGATCACCTCGGCGCCGAAGGCGGACAACCACTTCGTGGAGCCCGCTCCGGCGAGCTGGCCCGTGAAGTCACAGATGCGGATGTGCGAGAGCGCCGTCGAGGCCATGTCGGCTTCCTTCCTTCAGTGAACTTCGTCAGTGCGCTTCGTTCGCGCCGCGCAGGATCGCGCCGGTCTGCTCGGGCGTGGCGACCTCGCGACCGCACTGCTGGGCGAGCTCGGTAGCAGCGACGACGATCTCCTCGTTGGTAGGCGTGCCCGGTCCCGCGTAGTCCTCGAGGCCGACGCGCAGGTGACCGCCGCGCTCGAGGACGATCTTCGTGACGTCGGCCTTCAAGAGGTCGCCGCCGGGAAGCGCGACGGACCACGGCCACGTCGTGGCTTCGAGCAACTCGAGATACGCCTCGAGGGCCTTCGGCGTCGCGGGCAGGCCCATCAGCGTGCCGGGCGCGCCCAGGAAGATCTTGATCTGCCCACCCTGGGGCGCGCGGCCGCCGTTCAGATAGGGGATCACGGTGCGCACGAAGCTCGGGTCGAAGATCGAGATGCTCACGGGCACTTCGAGTTCGAGGCAGGTGCGGAACATCATGTCGATGTCGGCGAGGGTATTGATGTAGACCACCTCGCTCGGTGCGGGCACCTCGCCGGGCATCGCGAAGCCAATGTTCACGGAGCCGGGGTCGACGATGCCCATGGTGAGCACGCCGGCGTCGGCGATGGCGCGCAGGTGGCCGTAGCGCTTCTCGACGGTGGTGTGCGCGCCACCGCCCGTCATCGTCGGATACAGGAACGCGCCCGGCTCGGCCTCGAGCACGCGCGACCACGCCTCGATGTAGGGACGCGGGTCGTGCTCGGCGGTGACCATGTCGATCACCGGGTCGTCGGTGTGGTTGTGGATCACCGTGGCGCCCGCGCTCAGGCAGCGGATCGCGTCCTCGGCGATGGCGGCCGGCGTACGCGGGACATTCGGGTTGCGGGCGGGCGTGGTGGCGCCATTGACCGCGGCTTCGATGATGAGAGGCGGGGAGTCGCTCATGACGGGGGTATGATGCCCGAAAACGCCACCTCGGGTCGCGAACTCGAGGCGCGGCTCGTGTTGGCTTGCGTTGGGAGGCTTCCGTGGCAGACATCCGACCGTTTTCGATCGACGTTCCCGAAGAGACGCTCGTCGACTTGCGCGACCGCCTCGCGCGCGCGCGGTGGTCGGAGCCCCTCGACGATCCCGACTGGGAGTACGGGATCGAGCAGGGGGTTCTGCGCGAGCTCGCGCGCAGCTGGGCAGACGAGTACGACTGGCGCAGGCACGAGGCCGAGCTCAACGCGTTCGACCAGTTCACGACGGAGATCGACGGCCAGGGCGTCCACTTCGTTCACGTCCGCTCGCCCCACGCCTCGGCGATGCCGCTCATCATCACCCACGGCTGGCCGGGGTCGATCGTCGAGTTTCGACACATCATCGGCCCGCTCACGGATCCCGTGGCCCACGGGGGCAACGCCGAGGATGCCTTCCACGTCGTGTGCCCATCGCTCCCCGGCTACGGATTCTCACAGCCCAACAATGCAAAGGGCTGGAGTGCGAAGACCGTCGGTACCCTGTTCGCAGAGCTGATGGCGCGCCTCGGCTACGACCGGTACGGCGCCCAGGGCGGCGACTGGGGGGCGTTCGTCTCGCAGTGGATTGCGCGTCTCGACCCCGAGCACTGCGCGGCGATCCACCTGAACTTCCTGTTTGCGACGCCGCCCAGCGCCGAAGCGTTGGCCGAGCTGGACGAGGCGGGCCGGGAGAACTACGGCCGCTTCACGCACTACATCGCGGAGGAATCGGGCTACGCGAACATCCAGGGGACGAAGCCGGAGACGCTCGGCTACGCGCTCAACGACTCGCCCATAGGCCTGCTCGCCTGGATCGCGGAGAAATTTCGCACCTGGACCGACTGCGACGGCGTGATCGAGAACGCGGTCTCCCGCGACGACCTCCTCACGAACATCACCCTCTACTGGGTGACCGCCACCGCCGCGTCCGCAGCACGCATGTACCGCGAGACGCGCCTCGGTGGTGCCATGGATCCGCAACCGCGTCTCGAAACCCCCGTCGGCCACGCCTGCTTCCCGAAAGAAATCATGGGCGCCCCGCGCCACTGGATCGAAGCCCAGTACAACGTCACCCACTGGACCGACATGCCCAGAGGCGGCCACTTCGCCGCCCTCGAACAACCCGACCTCCTCACCAGCGACATCCGCAGCTTCTTCCACCCCCACCGCAGCTGACCCTGCCGGGCAGGCAGCGTCCCCAAGTTGCGAGGAAGTACCAACGTCCCCATGTCGTGACCTGGGTCAGGGCTGGATGATTTTTTCGCTGTAGGTCGCGAGGGCGGCGAGGGATTGGTCGACGGTATCGCCGGGGAGGCCGACGTGGAGCCAGGTGATTCCCATGTCTGCCAGCTCGGAGATGGCTTCGCGGTGGGCGGGGGGGTCGAAGTCCGGGGTTCCCGGCGTGCCGTGTCCGCGGACGGAGAAGGTCACGTCGATCTCCGCGCGGTCGCGGCCCTCGGCCTCGACCTGCTCCCAGAGGTAGTCGAGCATGCCGCTCAGATCATCGAGACTTTCGAGCACCGGGGTGCGCGTCGTCTTCGACATCACCGCGTCCGCGGGAAATGGCGTCCAACCCTGCGCGTGCTTTGCGACGCGACGCCTGGCGCGCTTGCTGTTGCCGCCGATCCAGATCGGCGGATGCGGCTTCTGTACGGGCTTCGGGTTCGCGGTCTGACCGAGGGCCTTGAAGCGCGGACCTTCGTAGCAGTAGTCGTCCGCGCTCCAGATCCCCTTCATCACCTCGATGGCCTCGTCGAACAATTCGTTGCGCGCCTCGAAGTCGACGCCGAGCGCCTTGTACTCGGCCTTCAGGTACCCGATGGCCGTGGCGAGTGTGAAACGTCCGTTCGACAACACGTCGATCGACGCGATCGACTTCGCGGTGAGGAAGGGATTGCGGTACGGGAGCACGACGATGTTCGGGATGAGGCGGATGCGTTCGGTGACCGCCGCGCAGAACGCGAGCGCCGCGAAGGGATCGAGCGCGTCGTGACCTCCCGCGTCGAGCCAGCGCTGTGTCGGCGCCGGGTGGTCGGTGAAGCCGAGCGCGTCGAAGCCCGCCTCCTCGGCCGCCCGCGCGAAGCGCAGGAGGTTCTTCTTCTCGAGAAACGCCGGATCGTAGGGATGCGCGACGAGCGGATAGGTGAGCGAATATTTCACGTTGAGCGATCTCCTTTCAATCGTTGATAGAGCTCGCGAAACTCGAGCAGGCGTGCACCGTAGCGGTCCACGAGCTCCGCGTCGGGCTCGGCGACGCGATCGACCGGCGGCGCCCGACACACGTCGGCCGGCGCCTCGCTGCCGAGACACAGCCGCCCCAGGCGGGCCGCGCCGAGGGCCGGGCCGACGTCGCCCCCCACGCGGTACAGAAGGGGGCGGCCGAGTACGCTCGCGAGGATCCGGCCCCAGAGCGCGCTGCGTGCTCCGCCGCCGATCACCGAGACTTCACCGATCTCGGCTCCCGCCTCGAGGAGCACGTCCTGCGCGTCGGCGAGGGCGAACGCCACGCCCTCGAGCACGGCCCGCGCGAGGTCCGCGCGACCGGTTTCGTGACCGAGCCCGACGAACACCCCGGTGGCGTCGGGATCGTTGTGCGGCGTGCGCTCGCCCGACAGGTACGGGAGGAAGAGCAGCCGCGACGGGCGGTCGTCCCGCTCGACCTCGGCGAGCAGCGAGGCCTCGTCGGTCGCGCCGACGAGCTTCGTCACCCACGCGAGACAGCTCGCCGCACTCAGAATCACCGACATCTGGTGCCAAGTGTCCGGAACACAGTGACAGAACGCGTGCACCGCGCGCGCTGGATTCGGGCGGAAGCGATCGCCGGAAACGAAGTACACCCCGCTCGTGCCGAGCGCGAGGAACGCCTCGCCCGGTCGCACGGCACCGCACCCCGCGGCGCCCGCCGCCTGATCCCCTGCACCGCCCGCGACGGGGACCTCGCGCATCCCCCAGGCCCTCGCCACCTCGGGGCGCAGCGTTCCCGTGGCCTCGCTCCCCTCGTAGAGCGCGGGCATGGCGCCCTCGTCGAGTTCGCAGGCCGCCAGCATGTCGCTCGACCAGCGGCGCGCGCCGACGTCGAGCCACAGCGTTCCCGAAGCGTCCGACATCTCGGACGCAAACTCCCCCGTCATCCGAAGCCGCAGGTAGTCCTTCGGAAGCAGCACGCGCTCGACCCGCGCGAACACCGCCGGCTCGTGCGCCTTGAGCCACACGAGCTTCGGCGCGGTGAAGCCTGGCATCGCGAGGTTTCCCGTGATGTCGCGGAGCTTCGGTACGCGGCGCTCGAGTTCGACGCAGGCGTCCGCCGACCGACCGTCGTTCCACAGGATCGCGGGCCGCAGCGGAGCAAAGGACGCATCGAGGAGCGTCGCGCCGTGCATCTGCCCCGAGAGGCCGATCGCCTCGACGCCCTGCAGCGAAGTCCGCTCGCCGAGCGTTCGCACCGCGAGGTCGGTGGCGGTCCACCACGCGTTCGGATCTTGTTCGGACCACGTCGGCTGCGGCTGTGCGACGTCGAGGGGCGCTGACTGCTCGTCGACGATGTGGTCGTCGGTGTCGAGCAGAACGACCTTCACCGCGGACGTGCCGAGATCGATCCCGAGAAACAAGCGCGCCCTCCGTTCTCCAATCGAGCGCGCTCATTCTCGCAGGCGGCGTGGATGACGCGCAACTTGGGCCAGAGAGGGGAGCGCGCTCGCGCCACTGAGCGAACGAGTCGCTAGGCGGGGTCGAGCACCTCTTTGAAGCCGTAGCGGGCGTGCGGGCCGAAGCACAGCTGCTCGAGTACACCGACGCCCTCCTGGCCATCCATGCGCGCGCGCACCACCTGCTGGAGGTGCTGGTTCTCGAAGGCCATCGGCTCGAGGTCGTCGACCTTCCAGCTCTCGCCCGCGTACGCGACCTCGCCCTTCCAGTGACCGTGCCCCCATTCGGGGTGCATGTACCCGATGCCCTTCATCCGGAAGCAGATCAGCGGTTCGAGCTGGATCTCGTGGCGCTTGCCGTTCTTCTCGATGAGCGCGATGTCCGCGGCGCCCGCCCGGCGCGTCCCGGGTAGGTACGTGATGTCGTGCTCGAGCGCGGCCATCGCGTGCTTGTCCGGCTCCTCCGTACCGGGGATGTCGTCTACGTCGTCATAGACGGGCAGGATGGCGCCGTCCTTGTGCCACATGTAGCTCTCGCCGTCTTCGAACACGCCGAAGTGCGTACACTTGTCCTGCCAGTGAATCGGCGCCCAGAGGAAGAACACCTGACCCGCACCCGCTTGCGGCGCGCCGGCGGGATCCGGTGGACCGACCGGGCGCAGCCCCCAGCTGCGATCCTTCGTGCCGTACACGCGCGTCTGGTCGATGCGCACGGTCTCGCCCGCGTAGCGGATCTCGCCCTCCCAGCGGCCGAACTGAGCGAAGCGCGTCACGTCCATCTGAAGCTGGCGACCGCGGTGCGAGCGCTGGCGGCCCTCCTCCACGCACGCAGTACGCGCGGTGAAGTCGAGTTCTCCCGAGATGCCCGTGTCGTTGTCGTCGAGCACCATGCGGAGCCGCTTCATGGGATCGAGGACTTCGAGCTTGAACGGGCCGATCTCGCACTCGGTGGGCTCGCTGGGTGCGCGACGCGAGGCATGGAACGCGTGCTGTTCGTCGCCGCGCACGATCGAGAACCCGCAGTCCTGGATGCCGAGGTTCGGGTAGATCGCGGACCCGATGCCGAAGTAGAACTCTCCGTCGTCTTGATACCCGTTGAACCAGTAACGGTCGTACACGTTACGATCGCTCGACGCCGGCTGGGCGATCGGCTCGGGGGTCTGGTGGATCGGGTAGTCGTCGAACTTGGTGAGCATGTCGTCTCCTTGGGTCGTCCTCGTCTCGCTGAGTGGACGTCCCTTTCGTGAATCAGGAAGAGCCCGCCGCAACGGGAACGCCGTGCGCGCGATACTCGTCGATGGCGGCCTTCACCCAGGCGAGATCGTCGTCGCGCGTGCGGCTGCGCAGCCCATCGATGTCGAGGTCGTATACGCGCGCCGCGTTCTCCCCGAGGATCTTCCGCTTCATCGCGGGCGTGATCTCGGGGTAGCCGTAGCGCTCGCGCATCTCCTCGGGGATTTGAAACGCGCGGAAGGCATCGATCGCGGGCTGGGTGGGCCCGTACCAGATCGAGTCGCTGCCCCAGATCACGTTGTCCTCGCCGACGGCGAGCAGAAGCTTGCCCAGGACATGGGCCGCCTCCTGGGGGCGGCGGATCAAGCAGAACCACGTGGTGCCGAGCTCTGCGTACACGTTCGATCCGGGCGCGAGCTTCGCGTCGCGGAGCGTCGTCACGAGGCGATTCGTGCCCACGTTCGCCGTCTCTGCGGTATAGGGCCCCTCCTCGGGGTCGTCGCCCATGGGCATCTCGTACGCCGAGTGGTAGATGAGGAACTGGAGATCGGGAAACGCGACGGCCGCGGGCCCGATGTCACGGGGCGAGCCTGTCGGCACCAGCGCGCTGATGCCCTTGTGCGCGCACACCACGGGGTTGCCGAGTTCGCGTACCCGCTCGAGGAACGGCACGCCGACCTTCTCGTCGTCGAGCCACCAGTCGGAGCCCTCGACGAAGCCCATGCCCGCCATGTGGCCGATCGTGTAGACCTTCCAGCCCGCCGGCTGGTGTTGCTCCTGCACCCGGGCCATCGCATCGACCTCTCCCGCGGCGTCGGGGTGGACGACGGCGTGGTTCAAGAGGCGACCATCGGCTCCGAGACGGTCGAGCAACTCGCGGGTGCCGCTCATCTCCTCGTTCCAGAGCATGCGCGTGTCTTCGAGACCGGGCGCCGAGGTCAGCACGGCCAACGCGGTCTCGCTCTCGAGGAACACACAGCGGAGATATTCGGCGAGATTGTGCGCCTCGAAGCCGTCGAGGCCGGTCCACCACGTCGGCATCAGCGCGCGATACGTGTCGATCAGGCTCTCGCGCCACGTGGGCATGCTGCGGTCGGCAACGTAGTGGGTCTGCACATCGATCACGACGTCGTCGCCGCCGAGCGCCTCATCGGCCGCGGCCTGATCGAGGGACGCTTCGCGAGGCACCTGGTAGTAGTCGACACCAATGGCGTCGTTGAGGGACCGCAGGCCGGCGGCCGTCCCCCGTCGGCTCCTCCAGTAGTCGCCGAGGGCCTCTGCGACGCGACGCGCCGAGCGCGGTCCGTCATCGAGCACGCGTCTCACGGCGCCGCGTTGCTTCTCGGTGTAGAGCGGCGCCGCGAACTCGTCGGTACTGCGACGCTGCAGAATCGTCGGAATCGCGGGCGGACGGGTTGGGCGGTTGCTCATCGAAGCCTTCGGTTGAGCGGGCGTGGCCCGGCGATTCTACCGGATCACAGCTTCGTGGTGCGCGCGACGAAGTTTGCGATCTCGTCGACGGCCACCACCGCCTCGGGGAACGCCGGCACCGACATGTGCCACACGTGGGGCATCTCGGGAACGATCGACGACGCGACATCGACCCGCGCCTGCTCTGCTCGGGCGATGATGGTCCGCGCGTCGTCGAGCAGCACTTCGTCCTTGCTGGCGTGGACGAGCAACGGCGGCAGGCCCTCGAAGTTCGCGAACACCGGCGACGCGAGCGGATCGGTCGCTTCGTGACCCTGCAGGTAGAGACTTGCGGCGGCCATCGCCTGGTCTCGCGAGAAGAGACGGTCGCTGGCTGCGTTCGTCTCGAACGTAGCGGCGCGGTTCGTGAGGTCGGCCCAGGGCGATAGCAGAACGCCGGCGGCCGGTCGTGGATCGCCGGCGTCGCGCAACGCGACGAGCGCGGCCAGAGCCAGGCCGCCACCCGCGCTGTCGCCGGCCAGCACGATGCAACGGGGATCGCGTCCCTCGGAAACCAGCCACCGAAACGCCGCGAGTGCGTCGTCGACAGCGGCTGGGAACGGCGCCTCGGGGGCGAGCCGGTAGTCGACGAGCAGCACGTTGGCGGAAACCGCAGCGGCGAGCTGCGACGCGTACCCGCGCCACGCGAGCGCCGAGCCGATGCGGTAGCCGCCGCCGTGGAAGTAGACGAGCCACGGAGCGGCGCCGGCATTCTTGTTGGCGAGAGAGAGCGCCGGCACCCCGGCCGCGTCGACCGATTCGACGGATACGCCGTCCGCGAGCGGCAGCGCACCCAGCGACGCGTCGATTCGCGCGCGCAGCTGCGTGAGGCTCTCGCCCTCGGGAGGCGCCGGGGCCTCCCGAAGCTTCGCCTGCAACTCTTCGAACTCGCGACTCGCCACGCACGCAGCCTATCACGCAGGCCCATTGCAACAGAGCAACTTCGTTTCTCGGTGGCGCTGAAGTTGCGCAGTATACTGCGCGCTCCCCGGAGGACCCATGAAGATCGACGCCGCACTCATGTCCAGCGACTTCACGAAGAGTGGCGAAGTCGCCGCGAACCTCGAACGGCAGGGCTTCGCTGCCGCCTGGGGTTTCGAGGGTCCCCACGATCCCTTCTTCCCCATCGTGCTCGCCGCACAGAAGACCCAGCGCCTCGAACTCGGCACGGCCATCGCGGTGGCCTTCGCGCGCAACCCGATGATCTGCGCGGGGATCGGCTGGGACCTGCAGACGCTCTCCGAGGGGCGCTTCAGCCTCGGCCTCGGCACACAGATCCGACCGCACATCGAGAAACGTTTCAGCCAACCGTGGTCGAAGCCGGCCGCTCGCATGCGCGAATTCATTCTGGCGATCCGAGCGATCTGGAAAACCTTCACCACGGGCGAGCGCCTGGACTTTCGCGGCGAGTTCTACACCCACACGCTGATGACGCCGGTCTTCAACCCGGGCCCCAACCCGTTCGGCCCGCCGAAGCTCTTCGTCTCCGGCGTTGGTCCGAAGATGGTCGAGGTCGTCGGAGAAGTGGCCGACGGTTTCTTCGTCCACCCCTTCCACTCGCCCGCCTTCCTCGAATCGGAAACGCTGCCCGCTCTCGAGCGCGGCCTCGCGACCGCCGGCCGCGACCGACAGAGCATCTCGATCTCCTGTCAGACGATCGTGGCCATCGGGAGCAACGACGAGGAGATCGCCGCGGCGCGCCAGAAGGCGAAGGGACAGATCTCCTTCTACGGCTCGACGCCGGCCTACAAGGGCGTGCTCGACCACCACGGCTATAACAATGTTCAGCCCGTGCTCAACCGCATGTCCAAGGAGGGGCGCTGGCTCGAGATGATCAACGAGATCGACGACGATCTGTTCGACATCCTCGGCGTTTCGGGCACTCCCGCGGAGGCGGGCGAGAAACTCGCGAAGCGCAACGCCTTCGCGCAGCGCACGACGCTCATGCTCTACAACGAGACCGACCCCGACGCCGTGATGGACACGATTCGGGCCGCCGGAGGCTGAGCCCCTCTCGCGGGCATCGAGAGACCTCTCCCACCGGCCGGGCCGATCGGCTGCGGGCCACGGGACTCCCCGGCCTGCTCGACGGAGCGGAACCCCGTCTCGTGTAAGATGCCTCGCCGTGCGGCGCCAACCGGCGAGCCGCATGGGAGGCGGACGTGTCGGAAGGAATTCGGGGACTCGAAGTCCCTGCGGTGAAGCGCTGGCTGGCCGCCAACGTCGACAGCGCCGACGGCGAACTGTCGTTCGAACTGGTGACCGCTGGCGGCTCCAACCTCACGTACCGCGTCGAGAACAGCGACGGCCAGAAGTGGGCCCTGCGCCGCCCCCCCGAGCGCGCCCGGATCGCCACCGCCCACGACATGAAACGCGAGTGGAAGATCCTCGAGGCCCTCCACGCCCACCCCGAAGCTCGGGTGCCCGTCCCCGCCGCGATCGCGTACTGCGACGACGCCGACGTGACGGGCGCGGACTTCTACGTCATGGGCTTCGCCGACGGCCGCATCCTGCGCGGTCCCGAGGAAGCCGCGGACATGAACCAGGAGCAGTGCCGCGCGGCATCGGAATCGCTCATCGACATCCAGGTCGCCATGCACACCATCGACCCCGACGCCGTGGGTCTGGGCGACCTCGGTCGACGCGAGGCCTACGTCGAGCGCCAACTCGGGCGCTGGCTGCGCCAGTACGAGGCCGCGAAGTCGCGCGAACTCCCGCTCCTCTACGAGCTCCACGCGAAACTCGCGAAATCCGTTCCCGCGCAGCAGGGCGTCGGCCTCGTCCACGGCGACTACCGCTTCGACAACACCGTTCTCGATGACGCCTTCCGCATCATCGCCGTACTCGACTGGGAGCTGTGCACCCTCGGCGACCCGGTCGCCGATTTCTGCTGGTCGATCCTCTACTGGACGGATCCCGGCGAGGAGCGCGACTTCGGCTCGCCCTCCCCCACCCGGCACGAGGCGTTCCCGCGGCGCGCCGAGGCCGTCGAACTCTACGCGCAGCGCTCCGGCTTCGATCTGTCCCGATTGAGCTACTACCGGGCGTTCAGCTG
>JABSQW010000267.1 GCA_013215605.1 Myxococcales bacterium | reverse complement strand
GAGCGACCCGCCACGCGAACCCCGCGTGCCGAAACCGCATTTCTTTCGAACGGAACAAATGTCATGGTTTCCTCCCACCCCATGAGCCGCATGATGCCCCGCATTTCCGGAGCGTCAAGACTTTCAAAACCCCGATTCGCCTCGGAGCGGCAATTGGGGGGGAAATTTGGCGAGAATTGGCGCGTCAGAAGCGCTTCTCCGTGTCGAGCAGGATCGTGACGGGGCCGTCGTTGACGAGCGACAGCTTCATGTCGGCGCGAAAGCGACCTGTGACGACGGTCACATTTCTCGACTGAGCCGCCGCGGCGACGGCGTCTACGAGCGGCCCGGCGACTTCGGGGCGCGCGGCGGCGTCGAACGACGGGCGCCGTCCCTTGCGGGCGTCGCCCATGAGGGTGAACTGGGACACGATCCCCAGCGTTCCCCCGATGTCGGTCAGCGCGCGGTTCATGCGTCCTTCGTCATCCGCAAAAATACGCAGCCCCACGATGCGCCGCGCGAGGTCCTCTGCGTCGTTCTCGGCGTCGCCGTTCCTGACTCCCACCAGTGCGAGCAGTCCCGCGTCCATGGCGAAGATCTCCTCGCCCTCGACGTGCACAGCGGCCGACGTCACGCGCTGCACCACCGCGCGCACCGCTCAGAGCGTTTCCTGGTGGGAGAAGCGGCCCTGGTAGGCGGCGCGTCCCTCGGTGCGCATCAGTACCAGCTGACAGACGCGAACCCCCGGGTGGATGACGAGCGGTCGGTTCGAGACGTTGCTCATTTCGAGCACCTGCCGGTTCGAGACGCCCGGCTGAACGAAGGCCGATGTCACGTGGATCATGAGTCCGAGCCGCGCGAAGCGGCTGCGGCCCTCCAGGAATCCGCAGAGGTTCGTGGGCAGCGTGATGCGTTCGCGGGTGATGCCGTGGATCGTAATGCCCGGGACCAGCATGTAGGGCGAGGCGAGCGAGTGGACACGCGTGTGCTGCCGGTAGTCGGCCTCCTCGACGAGATCGATGGGCAGCGGATCGTCCTGGATGACGCGAATCTCGTCGCCCAGCGTGAGATCGATGGACGCGGCACCGAGTTGATCGACTTCCCACGGATCGATCACCAGACGGCCCGATTCGATTTCGGCGAGGATCGGTTCGCGTGTCAGAACGGCCATGCGTGTTCGCCCGAACCCCGATTGGGGTGATCCGTGAAGTCGCGATCCATGGGGGCGGGGGCCGAGGGAGCGCATGATACCGTTACGTCCCATGGCGCACCCCTATTTCGACGTCGCCGAGCCCACGGTGATCGCGCACCGGGGATCCGCGGGAGAGGCCCCCGAGAACACCCTGCCCTCTTTCGAGCGCGCGCTCGCCCAGGGAGCGGCGATTCTCGAGAGCGACATCCACGGGACCCGCGACGGCGTGCCGGTGCTCATCCACGACGACGTCGTGGACCGCTGCACGGACGGCAGCGGCGCCGTTGGCGACCACAGCTTTGACGCACTGCGGCGGCTCGACGCCGGCTACCGCTTCACGCCCGATTCGGGGCGCTCGTATCCGCAGCGCGGCCGGGGAATTCGCATCCCGAGCCTCGCGGAGGCCCTCGAGGCCTTTCCCGGCGCGCGCTTCAACCTCGAACTGAAAGAACGGCGTCCCGACCTCGTTGCAAACACGGTCACGGCAGTGGCCAACGCGGGGCGCGAGGCGCTGACGCTCCTCACCGCCGGCGAGGATCAACTGATGGCCGAGTTGCGCGATTGCCTGGCAAAAAAGGGCGTCGATGTCGCCCAGGGCGCGTGCCTGGCCGACATTCTCGCGTTCGTCCAGTCCGCGCAGCGAGACGAGCCGCCCCCCTCGGCGGCGATGGCGCTGCAGGTCCCGGCCCACTTCGCGGGCCGCCCGCTCGTCACCGCGCGCTTCGTCGAGCACGCCCACGCCCACGGCTTGCGGGTGCACGTCTGGACGATCGATGAAGTCGACGAGATGAACGCCCTGCTCGATCTCGGTGTCGACGGGCTCGTCACCAATTTCCCCGGTCGGATGGTCGGCGTCCTGGCCGCGCGCGCGGAAGCCTGATCCGTGCGCCCGTTGCCGGCAGCCTCGGCGCTGCTCGTCGAACACCTCGAACGCGTTGGGCAGGCGGCGCATCTCGGCCCGGTCCTCGACGTTGCCTGCGGGCGCGGGCGCCACTGCCTCGAGGCCGCGCGTGCGGGTTTCCGGGTGGTGGGGATGGACCGAAGCGAAGAGTCGCTGCGCGAGCTTCGCGAACGCGCGGCGCTCGCGGGCCTCGCGCTGTCGACGGTCCGCACGGACCTCGAGACGGCAGCCGGAATCCCTGTCCGCCCTGGTAGTTGCGGAGCGATCCTCGTGTTCCGCTTTCTGTTCCGTGAGCTCGCCCCAGCGATCGTCGCCAGCCTCGCGCCCGGCGGTGTGCTCGTGTACGAGACGTTCACCGTGGGTCAGGCCGAGCTCCCCTACGGCCCGAACAACCCGGACTTCCTGCTCGGTGCGGGCGAGCTTCCCTCCCTCTTCGAAAACCTCGACGTCGAGTTCTTCTGGGAGGGCGACACGGACGCCGAACGCCCCGAGGCGCTCGCGCGTCTCGTGGCGTCAAGGCCGGTCCACTAGCCCCGCGGCGCGAATCTCCAGCTGCCCGATTGCCCAGCGCGCGTGCTCGGCGATGAGCGGGTCGTCGCTCTCGGCGTGGGTGGCGAGCAGGGGGAGGAGCGACCGGTCCCCCGAGTTGCCACTCGCGACCAGCGCGTTGCGGAGAAGCCCCCGGTGCTTCGCGCGACGCAGAGCCGTCTTGCGCGTCGCCTCGCGCCAGGCGTCTTCCGTGAGCGAGAGAATCCAGGCGAGGGAGGTCCCCACCCACTCGCTGCGCGGCGCGATGCGGGCACGCAGGCCGTGAAGGTCGTCGGGAACCACGCGCCGCTGCCGCTCGTTCCAGGGGCACACCTCCTGGCAGATGTCGCAGCCAAACGCGAGCGAGCCGTGGGCCTCGCGCAGGGCCTCGGGGATGGGCCCACGCGATTCGATCGTCGTGTACGAAATGCACTTCGTGGCATCGAGCACGTAGGCGTCGACGAGCGCGTCGGTCGGGCATGCGTCGATGCACGCCCGACAAGTCCCACAGTGGTCGGGCTCGCGTTCGTCGAACGCCAACTCGAGGTCGGTCAACACGACGCCGAGGAACAGATAGGAGCCGAGCGACCGATCGATCAGGCAGGTGTTCTTGCCGATCCAGCCGAGCCCGGCGAGCGCCGCGAACACGCGCTCCTGAACCGGACCCGTGTCGACGTAGCCGCGGGTCCTCAGCGGGCGCCCGGCGAGGGCTTCGAGCCCCGTCTCCAGCGCTCGGATCCGCTCGATCAGGACATCGTGGTAGTCGTCACCGCCGGCGTAGCGCGCCACCTCCGCGCGCGACGGATGCCGCGACGGGCGATCGCCCGGATCGTAGACGACGCCGACCGCGATCACGCTGCGCGCGCCCTCGAGCACCTTGCGGGGATCGACGCGCTCCTCGAGCCGTTGCTCGATGTAGTGCATCTCTCCCGCGTAGCCGCGCGCCAGCCACTCGCGGAGGAACTCGGTCTCGCGGGTCGGCAGCGCGGGCGCGACGCCCGCGACGTCGAAGCCCACCGCGAGCGCGAGCGCCTTCACGCGATCGGAGAGGTCCTCGGGCGCGGATCGACCGGCGGAAGCCATCCCCGAACGCTATCCGCTCCCCCCGCGCTGCGCCGCCAACGGACGAATCTTCGAAGATTCTCCCGTTCGGGACGTCGAGCGCTCCTCGGCCGCTTCCGGCGAGTGGGGAAGCCAGCGGCGCAGCGCCACGCCGACTCGTTCTGCGGGTCTCACGGCGGTGGTTTCGGCGGCGCCGTCGTGAAAGTCGCTTGCGAATCCGCTCCGGGTTTCCCCCCAGCGGCCCCCGGCCTTTCCCATGAGCAGCGGACGTTCAAGGAATGTCGGAATGCGGCCGATGCGTGAGGGGCCCCCTCCCACCGGCGTGAGAGAAGCCCGGCATGCTGCCCGAATTCGAGGATCCGAAACGAGGCTCCAAGCTGTTGGATCCGCTCGAGCTACGCGCGGCTCCACGGGTCGCCGTCGATCTGCCGACGCAGCTGTTCGGCACGGGGTTTCGAGGTTCCCTGCCCGCTCGGACGCGCGATCTCGGTCTGACGGGCGCCTGCATCGCCACGGCGTATCCGTTCGCTCTAAAGTCGGTCCAGCGCATCGTGATCGACCTCCCCCGGGGTTCGCTGGCACTCGGGGCCGAGGGCGTGTGGCAGCGCGACTCCGCCGCCGACGACGTGACGTTCACGGGCGTCCGCTTCGAGGAGCCAGAGGGCGCCGACCTCGACCAGCTCTGGGATCTCGTGTTCACCAGCGGTCGCTCCCTCGCGCGCTTCTTCCACGAGTGCACGGAGCTCCGCGAGCTGGGCATCGAGGAGGCCTTCGGACTCGCGCAGGTCAGCCGGTATCGAGAGATCCCGGCCGGCCGCTACATCTTCCGCCAGGACACGCGCAACCCAGGCGAGGATTCGCTCTTCATCGTGATGAGCGGCAGCGTCGCCCTGCAGGTCCGCGTGCGCGGAGCGATCGAGACGGAG
>JABSQW010000266.1 GCA_013215605.1 Myxococcales bacterium | reverse complement strand
CTCTCGAACTGCCGATTCCGTCTGCCGTCGCCGCCGACTCCGAGGCCGTCGAGCTCGCCCGGTTGTGGGTCGGGCAGGAACGCCTGCAAGTCAGCCTCCGGGCGGAGGCGCTCGATCACTCCGCGCAATGGGGCGCCATTCTCGCCGAGCTGGCTCGACACATCGCGAATTCCTACGCTCGAGGTCAGGGCGCCGACCGAACGGAGGTCCTCGACCGCATCGTCCTGGGCTTCCAGATGAGCGTCGACCACACATCCGACGATCTGACGGGGCGAATCTCTCCCTGAAGAGTCGCCGGGGTGCTTGCGCTTGCGGCCAGGGCCTCGCCCGCCGAGGCGGCGCCCATGAGCTACCCGATGACGTGTCGCGCGGGGGCCGCCTACAGGAACCCATGCGCGCGACCGACCCGCAGGTACTCTTCGGTCAGGTCGCATTCGGAGACGTGGAAGCGTCGCAACGTGCGGGGCAGGGCGTTGGGCTCGGGGCGCGCGTGCTGCACGGTGAGGTTGTCCCAGATCACGAGGTCCATGGGCTGCCACGCGTGCTCGTACACCGCGTCCGGGTGGTACATCCGGGTGTAGATCTCCCGGAGCAGCGCGTCGCTCTCCTCGCGCGGAATGCCGAGGATCCGGTCGGTGTGCTGGAGGCAGAGGAAGAGCGTGGGGGTGCCCGCGGCGCTCTTCCAGATGGCCGGGTGGTGGGCCCACCAGTGCTCGGGTCCCCAGTCTTCCTCGCCCCGCTGCAGCAGCGGCTCGGGCTCGACGCTGCGCTGGTCCGGCGCCTCGGGACGCTGCAGAAAGCACGCGTGGGCGGCCTCGCGGCCTTCGAGGCGCGCGACCAGCTCCGGGCGGAGCTGCGACAACACCCGGGAGGAGCTCGCGAACCGCGTCGGCGTCACTCCCGCGCTGATCTCGAGCCCGTACATCGAGATCGCCGTGATGGGCTCCGGGTCGTAGGCGTAGTCGTAGTGGAAGACGAGCTCGCCTTCCGGGGCGGTCGAGTCGTCCTGCTGATTGGTGACGAGCATCATCATCGGCTCGCCGTTCGCATCCGGCTCGACACGCCCGAGCTGCGCGACGAGCTCGATCTGGTGCTCGCGGGTGATCTCCCGACCGCGGAGGACGAGCAGTCCGTGCTCCGCCAGCAGGCGCCCGAGTTCGGCGCCGTCCCCGGTTCCTTCCAGCTCGACGAGGGCCCCGAAGGGCGCCGCCAGAGGGCTCGAGTTCATTCCGGTCTCCGCTTCTCCTCAGTCGAAACGGTAGCGTTCGAAGACCGTCGGCACGGCGGCGCGGATGCCTGCCTCGGTGAGTCCGTACTCCTCGAGGCCGTAGCTGTGCCCGGATCTGTGCGCCCGGGCTTTTTCCTGCAGCTGGTCGAGGATCTTCTCGTACTCGGGGTTCATCTCCAACCCGAGCGCCCGGTAGGTCGCCAGCATCGTCGCCTTGGGCGCGGCTGCGATCTCGCGGTAGTCGAGGATGGTGTACCGGCTGGGATCGAGGCGATCGAGCACCTGGAAGGCGATCTCGTAGGCCTCCATGTTCTTCTGGTGGATCGCGTCGCAACCGGCGCGCACGTCCTCCTCCGGGAAGCCGAGCCGTCGCCAGGTCGTCGCCAACAAGCTCAGCAGGCTGGGCGCCACCTCGAAGGGATTGCGCACGATGTGGACGAAGCGGCTGTCGGGGTACATCTCGGCCAGCACACCGATCTTGTGGATGAACGTCGTCGTGTTCTTGCCGCAGAAGACCTTGTCTTCGCCGTCGAGGTAGAGCTGACGTTTCAGGCAGCCGTCGTAGTAGGCGAGGTGCTCGCGCTGAAGCTCGGGTGACATGCAGTCGTAGGTCATGACGTCGCGAAACTCTTCCGCGTAGGGGAAGAGCGAGAGGCTCACGCCCGAGGCGAAGGTCATGAAGTAGAACCACTCGTCCTCCTCGGGCTCGAGGAGCGAGAAGTGGTGGATGTCCTGGAGTTCGCCGAGGGCCGATTGCTCCTTCGAACGCACCCAGCGGTGGAGCGTTCCGCCCAGCAGCTTGCGGTCGACGTGGCCGAGCGCGCGGACCAACTTCTTCTGCAGGATCGAGGGCAGGAGCAGTTCGTAGGCGCGCGTGCAGCTGAAGCGCCCGGGATCCTCGAGCATGAGCCGGTGGGTGAGCGTCGTGCCGCTGCGGGGGTGGGCGATGATGAAGATGGGCCGGCGCACGCGGAGCTTGCGGAAACCCGGGAAGAGCAGGCTGTCGAGTTTCAGGCAGAGCAGGTTCAGCGCGCCCCAGGCGAGCATGCTGAAGATGAGCCCCGAGAGCAGGAGCTTGCGCGGCAGGGAGACGGTGCTGCGCCAGATGGTCCGCTGCACCCGGCCGAAGGCGCGAAGCTTGAGCACCGTGGGTCTCCGTGGATCGGGTAGGCTGGCACCATGACGCGAACGAACCCGGACAGCAAGGCACAAGGCGACCTCAAGGCCGCTTTCGACGAAATGCTCGCCAGCCTCGCGGCGGCGCGGGACGCCATCGACGACCCGGCCCTGAAGCCGCCGCCGCCCACGGACCGGAACCTCGCCGAGGGCTACCGCTACTTGATGGGCTACGTGTGCGGCGCCGTGGAGCGGGCCTTCGCCGAGGACACGGACTTCCCCTACTTCAAGCGCGCGGTCCCGCTGCACAACAAGTCGACCTGGGACAACTCCGACAACCTCTACCTGAGCGCGCCCATCGACGGCGCCCAGAGCTACCGCATCCGCGGCCAGGCACACGACACCCGGCACTGGCGGGGCGAGCCGGCGGCGGATCCGTGCGCGCCCCTCTACGTGATCTTCACCGCGGTGACCCACTACACGGGAGACAGCGGCGGCATCGCAGAACTCGTGCCCGAGGTGACGAACAACACCGGCTCGGTCGACACCGGGGATCTCGTGGTCGAGAGCGACGGCAGCTTCGAGATCCTGGTGGCGCCCGAGCGGCCCGCCGGCCACAGCGGGAACTTCCTGTGCACGCGCACCACCTCGCCGGCCGGCAACGAGCAGCTGGCCCGCTACGTCATCGGCCGCGAGCTTTTCGGCGACTGGGCGAAGGAGCGCTCCCTCGAACTCGAGATCGTGAACCTGGCCCGGCTCGGCGCACCGATGCCGCCCATCACGCCCGAGGCCGCGGCCGAAAAGCTGCGTCGCGCGGGCAGCCTCGTGAACCACCAGATGCGCTTCTGGAACGACTTCTTCGCCACCATCCTCGACGGCTACGGCGACAGCCCCGCCAAGACCGACTACGCGTTTCCCGAACCCAACCAGGCGATCCAGCCGAGCCCGCCCTCGGCGACCGTGGGCGCTGGCCAGGCGACTAACATCTACGCCGGTGGGATCTTCGACCTGGGCGACGATGAAGCGCTCATCGTCGAGCAGAGGATTCCCGTGGAGCCCGTCTACACCGGCTTCAATCTCTGCAACATCTGGGGCGAGTCGTACGACTTCGCCAACGCCATGACGAGCCTGAACAACGTGCAGGTCGCCGCGGACGCCGACGGCTGCGTGCGCTACGTGATCGCGCACCGCGACCCGGGGGTGAACAACTGGCTGGATACCACGGGTCACACCCGCGGCATGCTGAGCCAGCGCTGGGCCTACCACCAGTTGCCCGACGATCTCCCCACGGTGGAAACCCGGCTGGTGGCGTTCGCGGACGTGCTCGATCAGCTGCCCGCGGACACGAAGCGGGTGACGCCCGAGGAACGCCGCGAGCAGATCCGGGTGCGCCAGGCCCACACCCAGTTGCGCTACCGGCAGTCCTAGGACGGCGCGGCCCGTGTTCTCGGGGTCGCTCGAGGTGCCGGCGCGATCTCCAGAGAAGGCATCTGGGTTACCCTCACCGTCGATGTCCCCGAGCGCCGGTGTTCTCGAAGCCGAGCCACGCACCGGCTTGATTCACTCCATTCTCTCCGGGAGAACCCAAACATGCTGGATATCAAGATCACGGGCGGAACGATCATCGACGGCACGGGCGCGGAGCCGCGCCGAGCCGACGTCGGGATTCGAGACGGACGCCTCGTGGCCATCGGCGAGGTCGACGAGGACGCCCGGGAGACCATTGACGCCACCGGCGAGATCGTCTGCCCCGGCTTCATCGACGTGCACACCCACTACGACGCCCAGGTCTTCTGGGACGGGACCCTCAGCCCGTCGTCCAATCACGGCGTGACGACCGTCTTTGCGGGCAACTGTGGCTTCAGCATCGCCCCGCTCTCTCCCGAGGCCGGGAGCTACCTCATGCGCATGTTGGCGCGCGTGGAGGGCATGCCCCTCGAGAGCCTGCAGGAGGGCGTTCCCTGGGACTGGAAGTCCTTCGGCGAGTACCTCGCCAAGCTCGACGGCAACCTCTCGATCAACGCGGGTTTCATGGTGGGGCACAGCGCGATTCGCCGGGTCGTGATGGGCGAGCGCGCCGTGGGCCACGAGGCGAGCGCCGATGAGCTCGAGCAGATGAAGCAGCTGCTGAGCGACTCCCTGGCAGAGGGCGGCATCGGATTCTCCTCGACGATCTCGGTCACGCATAACGACGCCGAGGGAGAGCCGGTGCCGTCGCGCCACGCCAGCCGCGAGGAGCTGGTGGAGCTGGCGCGGGTGTGCAGCAACCACGAGGGCACGGCGCTCGAGTTCCTGCCCGGCGTGCCGCCCTTCAACGACGACCAGAAGCGGTTGATGGCAGACCTCTCCCTGGCTGCGAACCGGCCGCTCAACTGGAACGTCCTGATCGCCAACGGGCAGGACGCGGCGCTCAACGAGAACCAGCTGGACGCAAGCGATTTCGCGCGTTCCCAGGGCGCCGAGGTGCTCGCGTTGACGGTGCCGCAGTCGCTGACGGTGCGGCTCAACTTCGTGACGGGCTTCGTGCTCGATGCCCTCAACGGCTGGGACGAGTTCTTCAAGCATTCCATCGAGGAGCGCAAGGCGATCCTGGCCGATCCCGTGAGCCGCAAGGAGCTGGCCGAGAAGGCCCTCCGTGGCGAGGGGGTCATGGCCAACCTGGCGCGCTGGGAGAGGATGACCATCCACGAGGCGTTTACGCCGGCCACGAAGCAGTACGAGGGCCGAACCGTCGGTGAGATCGCCGCGGAGCAGGGCGCGGAGCCCTTCGACGCCCTGGTCGAGATCCTGCTCGCCGACGACCTGCGGACTTCCCTCATGCCGGCGTCCTTCGGCGAGGACGAGGAGTCCTGGCAGCTGCGCGGCCGCCTGTGGAAGGACGACCGCACCATCATCGGTGCCTCCGATGCCGGCGCGCACCTCGACATGATCGACACCTTCGCGCAGACCACCCAGGTCCTCGGCCGCGGCGTCCGGGAGTTTGGGCTGCTCAGCCTCGAAGAGGCGATCCACCAGCTCACGCAGGTTCCCGCCGAGCTCTACGGCATGCGGGAGCGGGGCGTGCTGCGCGAGGGATGGATCGCCGACGTCACGGTCTTCGACGCCGAAACGGTGGGGACGGGCCCGACCTACACCCGCGCCGATCTGCCGGCGGGCGCCAGCCGGCTCTACGCCGATGCGAATGGAATCCAGCACGTCTTCGTGAACGGTGTGCAGGTGATTCGCGACGGCAAGCACACGGAGGCTCGGCCCGGCACCGTGCTGCACTCCGGGCGCGACACCTACTCGGTGACGGTCCCGGGCGGCAGCAGCGCTTGAGTCCGATCGGGGGGTGAACCCATCGCGCTTCAGTGAAGCGCCACGTCACGGTGACTCCCCATCGAGTCGGGGTCGCGCGCGCGTGGCCGAGCACTGCTCGACACGATCCCCCTCCCGGTGGGATGAATCGTGCGCACTCCGGCCCTTGCGCAGGAGTGAACGGAAGACTCGAAGGTCGGCACACCCGAGTCGAAGAACTCGAGCTCGCAACCGGTCGACAAGGGCCGTTCGCGCCCCTGGTTTCGGTTTTCAGCGAGAAGCGCGGCTGCAGCGCGCTGCATCGACGCTCGGATTCCCCACGGTGCACGGTTGACGCGAGCGAAAACGACGATGGATCCCATCAAGATCGCGATCGTCGGCGTGGGCAATTGCGCGAGTTCCCTGCTGCAGGGATTCGAGTACTACCGGGACCAGCGGCCCGAAGAGGCCGTCGGCTTCATCGTTCCGGGACGTCGCTGCGGCGCATCAGCGCCGAGCCAGGCGTGATAGGGTGGCCCGCTGGTGGCTCCGGCCGCCGCTTCCCGCATCCCCATCATTGGGAGGACCCCGTGAACCTGACGCGCGAAGACCTCGAGCATGCCTATCGAACCATGCGAACCATCCGCGCCTTCGAGGAGAAGATCAACGACCTCGTCAATACCGGTCGCATGGGTGGATTCATGCACCTCTACATCGGCGAGGAGGCGGTGGCGGCGGGGGTGTGTGCACACCTCTCCGACAGCGACGTCGTGGCGTCGACCCACCGCGGTCACGGGCACTGCATCGCCAAGGGGGTCGACGTCACCGGCATGATGGCCGAGCTCTATGGACGCGAGACCGGCATCTGCAAGGGCAAGGGCGGTTCGATGCACATCGCCGACATCGACCGCGGAATGCTGGGTGCGAACGGCATCGTGGGGGCCGGCATCTCGTTGGCTACCGGCGCTGCGCTCACCGCCAAGCTCAAGAAAACGGGCGGCGTCGCGGTGGCGTTCTTCGGCGACGGGGCCAGCAACGAGGGGCAGTTCCACGAATCCCTCAACCTGGCGTCGATCTGGCAGCTCCCCGTCGTCTACGTGGTCGAGAACAACGGCTTCGGTGAGTTCACCCCCACCGAGTTCGTCGTTCCCGTGAAGGACATCGCGACGCGCAGCGCAAGCTACGCGATGCGATCCGAGATCGCGGACGGCATGGACTTCATCGACGTCTACGAGAAGGCGGGCGAGGCCATCGAGCTGGCGCGCCGGGGCGAGGGCCCGACGCTGCTCGAGTGCAAGACCTACCGCTTTCACGGGCACTTCACCGGCGACCCGATGGCGTACCGCTCGAAGGAGGTCTCGGAGGACTGGATCCAGAACCGCGATCCCCTGCAGCTGTTCGAGAGCCGGGTCACCGAAGCGGGGCTCGTCGACGCCGGCGACCTGCGCAGCATCGATGGCGACGTCGAGCGCATGATCGAAGCCGCTGTCGAGGCCGCGGAAGCGGCGCCGTTCCCGGACCCCGAGAGCGTCCTCACCGACGTATACGTGGAGGCGTGAGATGTCGCGAAAGATTTCGACCTCGGCGGCGATCAACGAGGCGATCCGTATCGCCATGCGCACCGACCCGGACGTGATCCTGATGGGCGAGGACGTGGCGGGCGGCGGCGAGCTCGGCGAAGGCCTCGAAGAAGTGGGCGGCGTGATGGGAATCACCAAGGGGATCGTCACCGAATTCGGCCGCGAGCGCGTGCTCGATACCCCCATTGCGGAGACGGGACTGCTCGGCACCGCGGTGGGGGCGGCGGCCACGGGCCTGCGCCCGATCGCGGAGCTCATGTTCGTCGACTTCCTGGGCGTCTGCCTGGATCCGCTGCTCAACCAGGCCGCCAAGCTCCGCTACATGTTCGGCGGAAAGATTCGCGTTCCCCTCACCGTGCGCACCGTGACGGGCGCGGGCATGCAGTCCGCCGCGCAGCACTCCCAATCCCTGTACTGGATCACGGCGGGCATTCCCGGCTTGAAGACCGTGATCCCCTCCAATGCCGCCGACGCCAAGGGGCTGTTGCTCGCAGCCATCCGCGACGACAACCCGGTGATCTTCTGCGAGCCCAAGCTGGTGCTCTTCGACGTGTGCGAGGTGCCGGAGGGCGATTACGAGATCCCCATTGGCAAGGCGAACGTGGTGCGCGAGGGCAGTGACGTCTCGCTGGTCGGCATGGGGGCGACGGTCAAGATCGCGCTCGAAGCCGCGGAACTCCTGCAGGCGGAGGGAACCAGCGCAGAGGTGCTCGACCTGCGCTCGCTCGCGCCGCTCGACGAGGAGGCGATCCTCGCGACCCTCGAGAAGACGGGCAGCCTCGTGGTCGTCGACGAGTCGACGCCGCGCTGCGGAATCGCCAGCGACGTGGCCGCACTGTGCGTCGAGCGCGGTTTCGATTTCCTCAACACCCCCGTGCGGCGCGTCACCGCGCCCCACACGCCGGTGCCCTTCAGCGGTGTCCTCGAGAAGGCGTTCGTGCCGAGTCGTGAGCG
>JABSQW010000265.1 GCA_013215605.1 Myxococcales bacterium | reverse complement strand
GGCGCTGGAGAGCACGGCATCGCTGTCGGGAAGGAGCGTGGCACCCGCGGCCTCGTAGACCCCGTCCAGGAAACCGGCCTCGGTGCCCGCCCCGCTCTCGACGACCACCTCGAGACCTTCGGAGATCAGGGCTTCTGCGGCGGCGGGCACGAGGGCTACCCGTCGCTCCCCCGGAAGGATTTCCTTCGGAACACCAACGATCACGATTCTTCAGACGCTCCAATGGTTCCGCTCTGGGCTGCAGAACGGGGCCGAAGAGCCGTGGGGGGAGGCGGTTCCGGGGCGTGACCCGAGAAGACCTCGGAGTCGCATGATAGGTTACCGGGAACCGCCTACAAGACGTGGGGTGACTCGCGCCGTCCGCCGACCCGATTCTCGGATCTCGCTCCCCTGCCCGGCTGGCGCACGCCGATGGCTACGGAATCAGCCCCTGAACCGCAGCGGGCATGTCGCTCGCGACACGGACGATCGGGATGCCCGTCTGCACGCTCTGGTGCATCTCCTCCATCGCGCGCGGGAGGTCCCCGAACGCGTAGATCTCCTTGTGCACGGTGGGTTTGAAGACCTGCCCGTAGAGCTCGGTGGCCGCCGCGCTTCCCTCGACCGTCTCGAAGTGAACGTGGTCGAGCGTGATCTGGCGCACCGAGAGATTGGCCGAGTTGTAGTTGACCGCCGTGTCGAGCTGCCAGCCGGCGCTGACGTTGACGCCCATGCGACTCGCCACCTGCAGACCCGCCGGGAACACCGGACCGCGCAGCATGTCGCACACGATGTGAGCGCCGACTCCACCCAGGAGCCCCTTCATGTGCTTGGAGAAGGCCTTGACGTCGTCTCGCGTGGCGAAGCGGTTGAATTGCTTCTGGTCGACGCCCTCGATGCCGAGACTCTCGAGGTGGGCGCGACGCTCGGGACTTCCGGAGCAGAAGATCGCCCGGTGTCCCTCCTGGGCGGCGATCATCAGGAAGCACTCCGAAACACCGCCACCGAAACCGAGGACGTTCAGCCGCGCGTGCTGTCGGCGGCCGACCTTCACGCGATAGATGCCGAGCGCGCGTCGCCACAGGTGGTAGGCGGTGGGCGCCCGCAGCGGCAGGGCCGCGATCTCCCACAGGTTGAGTCCGCAGTCGAGCGGCGCGTGAATGAGCTGCCACTCGCCCACGACGGCCTCCTCGCCGTACCAGCCCACTGACTCGGGCTGGTCGTAGGCCCAGATGCGCAACGGGTAGCCGTACTCGTCGGGCTCGCCGTTGCAGTGGGTGAGAACGATGTCGCCGACCTTGAACTTCTTTACCCCGTCGCCGACGCCGATCACCTCGCCGACGGCGCTGTTGCCGGGATAGATCTTGCCGCCCCGGACCTCGGCGATGTTCATGGTGTCGGCCAGGGCCGCGTGGTCGACGTTGTGTTCGGCGGAGACGGCCAGGATCCTCACGTGGACGTCGGTCGGACCCCTCTCCTTGAGCTTGAGATCGTCGAGGGCGATCACCCGACTGACATCGAACTTCGAGAGGTCGCCATCGACCCGCTTCGTCTCCGCAGCGATGGCGTCGGAAGAAATGGAATAGGATCTGGGCATCGGTCCTTCCTTCGTGAAAACTGGTGGATCGGTGGTTAGCACGCGCGCTTCATGCCGTGCAATGTAATTGGGAGTCTCCAATGGCCGCGCCAAAGCCCGACCTGCGCGCCCTCGTCGAGGCATTCGGCCCTCACCCGATGCGCCATCTGGGTCTCGAAGCCGGCTCGGATCCCGATCTCGCAGGCTGGCTGCTCGCCGCGGCCCTGCTCGGGGGGCGGGTCGACGAGGGGGTGGCACTGGCGGCCTTTCGCGCCCTCGACGCGCGCGGTCTGACCGACCCTGCGACCCTGGCGATGACCGGCCCGCAGACACCGGCGCGGACCCTCGACGCCGAGCGCTTCCCGAAACCCGAACCGACCGCCGCCCGACTGGTCCGACTGGCAGCGGGCCTCGGGAAGGCCGGCGGCTCGTTGACCACACTGGCCGACACATCCGACGGCCTCGAGGAGCTCGGCTCGAAGCTCATCCGTCTCGCGCCGGGCTTCGGCGTCGCCAGTGTGGGCACCTTCCTGCGCCCGTTGCGCGACGCGTGGTGGGCGGCCGCGGAGCTCCCCCTGCACCCGGCCGCCCGTGCAGCGGCCGTTCACCTCGACTACATCGCAGACGGCGACGACGAGGACGGTGCGCCGCGTGCGCTTCACCGCTTCGTCGGGCAATCGGAGGATCCGGTGCCGCCGTTTGCGGACGTCGAATGGGCTCTCGAACGGGTGGGTCGGCGGGCGTGCCAGGCGCCGAGACCGCGCCGCTGCCCGTTTCCGTCGAGCTGTCCAGTGCGCTGAGTGGCAACGCGCCCGGCGTTCAGCAGACCGGGCAGTCGCTCTGCGCTTGAATACCGCGGGTGAGCACGGCTTGCGACTGCTTGCTGCCCTCGCGAAACACCGTCACCCCCTTGAGCTGCCTTCGCC
>JABSQW010000264.1 GCA_013215605.1 Myxococcales bacterium | reverse complement strand
GGATCAGCAGAACGCGGTCGAATCGGTTCATATCTTGCAAGCTATCGACCACTCCAGCGTGAAACGGGAGTCACTATTGGATTTCACGGCTGTCGGACTGTCAAGTGAACACGGGGGATTAGACCCTCGTCGGGACCGATGTGGAGGTTCCACCACGGGCGGAAACGGATGGAACGACGGGGCGTTGGCGGTCGCGGGGGGCTCCCAGTGCCGGCGGCCGCCCAGCATTCGATCGAGGTTGAATAGCGCGCCGCTGAGAGCGGGGTGTGTAAACGCCTGGGGGAAATCTCCGAGGGCCTCGCCCGAGGGGGCGGTCTCCTCGGTGTACCGGCCGAGGGGATTCGCGTCGCCGAGCCTCTGTTCGAATAGGAGCCGCGCGGCTTCGAGGCGCTCGGGCGCGACGTTCCCGGCGCGCGTCCAGGCCTCGACGAGCCAGAACGTGAAGGGTCCCGATGACCCCGCAGTTCTCGATGGGCTGTTGCGGCATTCCCTGCGGTTCGGTGCGGATCGCGGCCGGCTCGATGTCGGGAATACACTTTATTGTGATTACGGTGTTCATCCGGGTCGTCCGGTTCGACAGCTGGTTCTGAAACTGTTGAAATGTCGAACGGCCAATGGGGTGTCGCACGGATGCGACACCACGCTTCACCTGAGTTTTCGAAACCAACAGCAGTGGAGGAGACATGGCCGTTCGCTTCGAGCTACCCGACGACCACTCGCACGTTGCACTCGTGACGATCGATCGGCCCGAGCGCGCGAATGCGCTCGATCCCCCGACGCTTCGGGAGCTGGCGGCGAGCTGGGAGCGCATCGCGGGCGATCCCGAAATACGCTGTGCCGTCGTCACCGGCCGCGGCGATCGCGTGTTCTGCTCGGGGATGGACATGAAGGCCACCATCCCGGAGGCGCAGCGGCTCGCCCGCGGCGAACGCGTTTCTCCCGAGGTGTTCGAGGGGCTGCGCGCGGTGTCGACAGCGCTCCTCGCCGGGTTCGACCTCGCCACGCCACTCGTGTGCGCGATCAACGGCCACGCGCGCGCCGGCGGCTTCGATCTGATGCTCGCGGCGGAGATCCGCATCGCCGTGCCCGAGGCGACCTTTGCGTTGGAAGAAGTCGCGCTCGGTCTCTACCCAACGGGAAACTCCACCGTGCTGCTGCCGCGGCAGATTCCCTGGGTGCACGCCCAGGAGCTCCTGCTCAGTGCGCGCCCGATCGACGCTGCGCAGGCCCTCGAGGTCGGACTCGTGAACCGGGTCGTTCCCGCCGACGAGCTGCTCGATACGGCCTTCGATATCGCCGACGCCATCGCGAGCAACGCGCCGCTCGCGGTCCGCGAAACTCGACGCGGCGTCCGCGAGCTCCTCGGCGTCCCCCTCGAACGCGCGTATCCCCTACAGGAGGAGTTCGGCCGCCCGCTGCGGCGCACCGAGGACGCGGCCGAAGCCGCGCGCGCGTTCGCGGAGAAGCGAAGTCCCGTGTGGAGTGGACGCTAGCCCGCAATGCCGCAGATTCGCGGTCCGCGGACCCCACGTTCCGGCTGGACCTCTAGTCGAGCCCGAGACCGAGCTCTCGGTCGAAGCGCTGACGGATGGCGCGCAGATACGGTTCGGGGGGCAGGAACGCGAGGTACCCCGCGGTGCTTGCGACGACGCCGCACGCGGCGATGAGCGCGAGAGGCAGGGGGTCGCGGAGAGCTGCCTGGCCCGAGAGCAGGGCCGTCGTGAGCCCCGCGCACAGCGCCGTGACGGTCACCCCGGTCACGGACCACAGCAGGAACCGGTTGGCGACCACGGCGTCGGCGAGTCCGAGCGCCAGGCAGCGGCGCAGCATCACGTAATAGTTGACGGATTCGATGCTCGTCCACACGAAGGCGCTCGCTCCGACGACACAGATTGCGCAGGCCCAGGGCTTCGTGCGCGGGAAGATCTGATCCACCTCGGTGAACCCGGCGGCGGCGTCGAGCAGCCCGAGGGCGAGGCTGAACAAGAGGAGCGTCGCCGCGGCGACGAGACCGATGGCCCATGCATCGTTCGCGCGGAAGACCCGCCAGGTGAAGGCGTAGAGGCACGCCACGCCGGCCATGGAGACGAACAGTCCCAGGGCGAAGGCGACGCCGCCGAACGCGGTTTCCACGACGGCGGGAATGCGTCCGATGGCGGACAGCGGCAACCCGATGCACATCGTGAGCGTGAGCCCGAGCCCGACGAAGAGCTCCGGCAGCTGGCGGCTCCGGCGCCCGGCGAGCAGCAGGCGGACACCCACCAGCGCGCCCATCAGCGGCAGCGACGCGATCGATAGCACGACCAAGATCTTCACCCGAGCGCTCCCGTCCATGGATCGCCAAGACGGCTCGGGAACCTGAGCGCGAAGTTGCGCGCGGGTGGGGGGCCCGCACGGGGTGTCCTCCCGGGAGCCGGCGTCAGGAGTCTTGCGGACGCGCGAAGCCGTGGAGAGGACACTGCCCGGCGTTTCCCACCAGGGTGAGGACCAGGCGCCCGGAGGCGCGGTACTCCATGGAGGCCACACCCCGCTCGAGCACCGGCGCACAGACGTCGCTTCGAGGCACGAGCGCGAGGGTGTCCTCGCCGCCCGCCCAGCCCAGCAGGCCGGCCAGCGGGAAGCGGCCCCGAACCAGCGCGTAGCCGTCGGCTTCGGAGACGATCCGGTAGGTGGCCTGGGCGCGTGGGATGACCTGAGCCGTCCGCGGACGCGGCCGGCGATCCCGCCACTCGCGCAGCCGCGCGATGCCCACCGATGCACAGCTCCGCTCGCCCGCGCGAACGGTTCCCGTCATGCCGGCGGGCAGGTAGTCGACGGCGGTGCCGGGTACGAGGATCGACCCGCAGGCGTCGCTCGCGGG
>JABSQW010000263.1 GCA_013215605.1 Myxococcales bacterium | reverse complement strand
CCAGCATTGGAAACTGCAGTCTAATTGAGATAGCCGAGCGCTTCGAGCGCGTCGCGGGTCTCGGCATCCAGGGGGACCGCGGGTTGCGCTTGGGCGCGCGTGGCCATGGTCGAGTCGTACTCTTCCATCCAGGCGAGGACGCGCACGTGTAGCCCGGCTTCGAGATCCCCACCCGAGGGACTCAGATTCTGCGTCTCGTCGGGGTCGACGCGGTGATCGAAGAGGAACGACTCGTTGGTGTTCCCGTCCCAGATGTAGCGGTGCGTGTCGGTTCGCAGCGAGAACAGTCGCTTCGTCGATCGCGTGAGCTTCGTGATCGCGAAACCCTCGTGTGTTGCCTCGCCACGGAGCAGGGCCGCGAACGAGCGCCCGTCGATTCCCTCGACCGGCGGCGCGCCGACCAGCTCGAGGATCGTGGGCAGGATGTCGATCTCGCGAACTACGGAGGCTACGCGGCGTCCGCCTTCGACGCCGGGAACCTTCATCATCAGCACGGATCGTGCGGTGTGCTCGAAAACCTGATCGTGACCGAACGTTCCGTGGTCAAAGAGTCCTTCTCCGTGGTCGGACCAGAGGATGATGAGTGCGTCGTCCCACACACCGCGGCGCTTCAAGAAGGCGAATAGATCGCGGATCTGGGCGTCGAGATCACGGACGGACTCCGCGTATGTCGCGCGGATGAAGGCTTTGTCTCGATCAGTCGCCAAGAAATGCGGGACCATGCTCTTCACGACGGCCGCGGTCGACCGCGAGCGCAGACGGCGCGAGAAGAGCCCGCGGAAGGGCCGTTTCGCCACGTAGCGTGGTCCCTTGCCGACGTTGTGGGCGTCGTACACATGGAGGAAGAGGAAGAAGGGGCGGTCCTGGTGCTCGCGGATCCAGGTTCGCGGCTCTTTGAAGACGCGCCGCGCCCCTCGGCGCTGATTCCCCCGGTAGTGGTCGAAGCCGCGATCGATCCCCCAGCGGGGTCGCATATAACCGCCGTCCGCGTGCGCCCGTGTGGCGTACCCAAAACCCCGCAACCGCTCCGCGAGCGTCTCGATACCTGCGGGCAGCTTCGAAGTGTCCGAAACCCCGTGGTGGTGGGGATAGAGGCCGGTCATGAGGCCCATGTGCGACGTGAGAGTGACCGGCTCGGTAACCATGCTCGCGTCGAAGACGACGCTCTCGCGCGCGAACGCGTCGAGCGTTGGCGAGGTCCGGTGCTTGCGGTAGCCGTAGAGGCCAATGTAGTCGGCGCGAAGGGTGTCGAGCGAAATCAGGATGATCGACCGATCAGATTTCGGTGGAGCGGACGCCGGAATGGAGGCGGCGGTAGGATCGGGTGCGGATTCGGCGCTGCAAGCCACGAGCAGCAATGCGACGAGCGCGAGTCGTTGCACACTGCGTTCTCCGACGCCATCGTCATCGATACCGGTCGCCCGCTGCACCGGCTCAAGTTACCCCATCCCCGTCTGCGGCGTCGGTCGCTCCGCCTCCCCACGCCGCTGGTGTCGTCTGGATTTTCGAGACGTTCAACTTGGCGAAGCCGCGCGTGAAGTACGAGTCCGATCTCACGAAACCATTCGCGCTCAGTTATCGATCGTGCAGCAGGGGAACCAGGGTCTCGATCGCCCCACGGGCTTCGAGCCGAGCGAGGGACGGACCGAGGCAGAAGTGGATTTCGAAGCCGAAGCCGAGATGCTCGCTCGTATCGTGATGAAGATCGAGGTGATCGAAATTCTCGAACTAGCGTTCATCTCGATTGGCGGAACCGGTCATGATCACGAGGTTGCTGCCCTTCGGAATTCGCGCATTTCGGATCAGGCTCGGAGTAGACAGGAAGTTCAAGCTGCATTTTCGCATGGTCCGATCCGTAGATATTCTGTCCACTTGGAACCGGTGACCCAATCCGGGGAAGGGTTCCTCAGGACGTTCGAGACGTTCCTCGACCGGCAATGCTGAACGGAGCCACCGGTAGATAGGAAGTTCAAGCTACGTTTCTGCAAGGTCCTATCAATAGAGGTTCAGTCAATTAGGAACCCAATACGGGCGTTGCTGCTATTTGCCTATTGGGGGGACAGCGGCGTCGCGGTTTGGTGGCGCAGTCCTTCGATCACTTCCTCGACCGCCGCTCGGTCGGCGGCGTCGGGGTGCACCTGCAGATAGGACGTGAACGCCGCGAGTGCCTCGTCAAAGCGCCGCATCATCAGCGCGGTCCTGCCGAGCAGAAAGCGCCCGTTGGCGCTGGTCGGTCTCACTCGAAGATAGTCGAGAAGAAGTGTACGGGCTTCCTCATAACGCCCGACATTGAGGGCGCAGACGGCCTGGTTGAAACCAAGTTCCGGGTCGGTGTTCTTGCCTGCTTCCCGCAGCGTCCGGAAAATCTCATACGCATGGTGGAAATTCCGGGTGCGCAGCTGCAGGACGCCGAAATTCGCTTGTGTCCCGTCCAGATTCACAAACGAGATGACGTTCGGGTTCTCGGTCAGCGCCAATTTGAAGGCATTGGCGGCCTTCGCGTATTCCCCTGCGTTCAAATACTCCCGGGCGAGCACCGACTGTGCCTCCCGATTGTCGGGATAGCGCTCGATGACGGGTTCGAACAGGGTGCGGTTGGTCTTGAAATCGTGGTTGCGATCCCAGATTCGGAAGCTGAAGCCGGAGAAGAGAACGATCAACGAAACTAGCGTCAACGGGTGGCGAATCAGACGGGCTCTGCGTTCCTCCGGGATGTGGAAGCGTACTGCTTCTGCAAGAAAAACGATGAATCCAAGGGAAGGGAGATACAAGAAACGATCGGCACGAAAGTGAAGAATCGGATAGAGCTGTGAAACCGGAAGAAGGAACGCATTGAACCAGAGAATGCCCTTTCGGCATGCTGGGACTTTCACGAAATAGACCGCCTGAAGTGCGACGATGACGAAGAACAGCAGGCATTTGCGCGGAAACGTCGGGTCATGCCGCCAGATCGGAACGGCGTCGTTTGTCGTGAGTTCGATACCGGTAAGGGATCTGGTGACGTAGTCGCTGTACACAGGAATGAAAGTTGCGGCCCTATCGAGCAACGGGACCGTCGAACCCGGTTCATTCACGCTTGCGATCGCGAATCGGAAGGTCACGAAGCCAGCCGCGATGACCGAAAACACGGCGGCCGTTGTAACGAAGAGACGGCGCGACGACTGAAGGCCCGCTGTCGATCGCTTGTCGAGACAGAGATAGAGGGCAACGACAGCGAGCATGATGGCGGTTTCTTTCGACAGCAGCGCGATGCCGTAGCAGATCGAGGCAAGGCACAAGAAGAGCAGCCGTCCACGAGTGGTGCTGCGCTCGCTGGTGGCGAGGATCAGCCCGATTGCGGCGGCCAGGAAGAACGTCACCAGAAGATCCGCCTTGCTGTGAATCAGCGAAACAGCGGCGGTGTTGACGGGCAAAAGCCCCCAGGTGGCAGCGACGAGAAATGCCATGGATGTAGATCGGGTCAGGCAGGCCAGTACGAGGAACGCCAGTACGACATTACTGAGATGGAGAAGAACGCTGGAGCCGTGGTAGCCGGCCGCATTGTCGTCCCAGATCCATCGGTCGACGGAGTGGGCGAGATTGTACAGCGGCCGGTGATACCCGGAAAAGTTGCCGTCGTTTCGGACCAGATCCTCGATGAAATCATGCGGCGAGGCGATGATCAGGTTGCCGTCGAGAATCTCGTGTTGGTCGAGCCAGACAAATCCGTTCTGCAGCGCATTGATGTAGGGAATCAGAAGGATCACCACGAGAAC
Source organism: Myxococcales bacterium (assembly GCA_013215605.1). Lineage (GTDB taxonomy): Bacteria > Myxococcota_A > UBA9160 > UBA9160 > SMWR01 > JABSQW01. The sequence goes on along the minus strand of JABSQW010000263.1, from coordinate 1,267 downwards.
GCCGCTCAACTGGACCAGTCGACGGGCGTTGGGACGCGGGCGCGCACTCGGATCGCTGCTGTCTGAGGCCCCTGAGGTGGCTTTACGGCTGCGGGTGGACTCGTTCATACACAATTAACTGGCCGACCGGTGCGGGATGAGTTCGGACGCGGAGGATAGGACAAGAGGATGGATGCCGTGATCGCTGCCCAGGCACGACCTCGTGGACCTTCATTCGAACCTGTTTCTAGGGGATGGTCTCGAGTGGCCGCTCCCTTGGATCCTTGAAGATCTACTGTTTGGACCTTGCGGTAACCCAGCTCGAACTTGCCATCTTGACTGCCAGCTCGGTCCGGAGGCTGGACTGAGGCACTCGGTATTCACTAGATCTGATTTTTCTCGGCCGCCGACAGCACCCCTCGGCGTGCTGCGTCCTCGGTAGATAGGAAGTTCAAGCTGCGTTTCTGCAAGTTCCTATCCTAGAGGTTCTGTCAATTAGGAACCCAATACGGGCGTATAGGAAGTATAAGCCGCGTTTTGGCAGCACGTCCGAGTATGGATGTTATCGGCAGTCTCCGTGGGAGCGGTGCGGCGGGATTCCCAACTTCGGTAGAAGGGTGCAAAGGGGGACATAGGGGGCTTGAATTCCTACCCTCGGCGTATGAGTCGTGACTCCAAGTACATTATCGGCGGCGGCAGAGATGGCAGAGAGCGGTTGCGGATCTTGAGCCGAGTGATGCAGCCCAGCACGCTGCCGTTATTGTCGCGTGCAGGCTTGCGGCCCGGACTCAGCGTGCTGGACGTTGCCTGCGGCGGCGGCGACGTGGCCTGTGACATGGCGTCGATAGTCGGTCCGTCAGGGAAAGTCGTGGGCACCGATATCGACGAAGCACAGCTGGATATCGCGAGCGCCGAGGCAAGACAACTGGGGCTCGACAACATCGAGTTCCGGCTGTCGAACATCACCGAAGAAGGGCCGGGCGAGACGTTTGACCTCGTCCACGCCCGCTTCATCCTCACCCATTTGAACAACCCTGCGAGAGCCGTACTGCGCATGCGCGATGCCCTCAAGTCCGGCGGCGTACTCGTTTTGGAGGACATCGACTTTTCCGGGCACTTTAGCCTGCCCGACTGTCCGGCCTTCGAGGCCTACCAGGAGATCTACGTCGAAACAGCACGGCGGCGCGGCTCCGACGCAAACATCGGGCTCCGGCTGCCCGCTCTGATGCGCGAGGCAGGCTTCGAGGCCATCCAGGTCAGCGTCGCGCAGCCGGCAGGCATCGGAGGT
>JABSQW010000262.1 GCA_013215605.1 Myxococcales bacterium | reverse complement strand
TTTCGCGCGATGAAGTCCGCGTAGGCGCGACCGAAAGTGCCCTCCGGATAGGTATCGAGCGCGTGGTAGCGCGCGGCGAGCGCGGCGTCCTTTCTGCCGAGTACTCCCCTGGCGATCTCCAGGAGCGCATGCAGGCCTTCGTCCTGAACGTAGGCCTTCGCTGCCTGGCGCACGAAGCTACGACGCATCAAGTCGATGTGAATCAGCTGGATCCGGTCTTTCAGCATGTTGCGAAAGGTGCGCACGGGGGCGGCGTCGATCTCGAGCGTGGTTGCCGTCTCGTTCAGCAGAGCGAGACGTTCCGGGGAAGGCTCTCCATCCAGCATGGCCATCAGGGTCATGCCGCGTAGGATCCGTTCGCGCCATTCCTTCTCGGGAACGGCCTTGGCCAGGGCCTCCGGCGCGAGCGGGGTGAGTGTTTCGAGATCTACATCGACCCGCATCAGGTGGTCGCGAATCGCGCGCATGAAAGAGAGCGCCCGCTCGGAGGTTTCCCCGCCCGTGCGGGACATCGCCAGCAGGCTCGAAAGTGCCGCGGTCGCGATTGCCTCCCGACGTTCTGCGGGAGGCTGGTGCTTCATGTCGATCGCCATGGTCACCTTGCAGGGGGAAAGTTCTGCGACCGCCCGTATCGGGTCACCGATTCCTGGTTGACAGAATCTCTAGGATAGGACCTTGCGGAAACGCAGCTCGAAATTCCTATCTACACTTCCTATCTACACGACTCGGATGTGAAACTCCTGGCGGATCTCCGCGAGTGGGCGATCGAGATAGGGCCCGTATCGATCGAAAGGCCAACGCCGACTCATCCAGCAGGAGCGAATCACCGCCGTGATCCCGGCCTTTATCAGTGCGGGTAGCTCCCGCAGCCGGACCGCCCTGAAGAAGTCACGGAACAGCCCGCGCGTCTCGCGGCGCCGCACCCCAATCAGATAGGGCCGCAGGGATCCTTCGATCCCGAACAAACTCCAGCGCGCGAGTACCACCTCGCCGCGGACACTCGTGTCGCACCCGAACACGACGTGTGCGACGTCGTGCCCGTGGAGCCCGTGGGCAAGATCTGCGGGGAGATCGCCGCCTTCCATGAGCTCCGGAATGTTCGAGAAGTACTCGACGAGTCCCTCTCTCAGCGTCTGCCGAGAACTCTGTTCGGTAAAGCCAAGGGACGAAGCCGGTGTGCGGCGGGTCTCACCGCCAGTGCGAGGGTCGCTCCCCATTCTTCGATCCTTTCGGGGCGCCTTTCCAAGGGTACCAAAACTTCGACGACTGCCCCCGCATGGGGTCACCGGTTCCGAGTCGACAGAAGGTCTACGGATCGGAGCTTGCGGAAACGCAGCGTGGACGTCCTATCTACATCGACTCCTGGCCCTCCCTCGAATTGCCGAGCCATGGCCCCAATCCTCGAGGACCCCCGCGACGATCCCGGTCGGTGATCCGATTCGGGGCTCCGCCTCGACTGATTGATCATGGGTGTAAGAGACAAGCCCGTCTCGCCGGTGCCCCAGCCGCGAGCGTCTCTCCGCGCGGGTCCGTGGCGCACCCCGGGAATTCGCGGAGTCTCCCCCGAGCCAGATTCGGCCGCGAGCAACCTCCTCTTCTGGGGACGCCTGGAAGCCGAGGCCCTCGCCCATCCCGCACTCAACCACCCCTGGCTCCGGGCCGTTGGGGAGGGGGACTGCGCGAACATGGGCCAGACCCTCCAGAACTTCGCCCGGCAATACCACGCCTACTCGAACGCGTTTCCCCGCTACCTCCAGCGGGTCATCGAGAAACTCCAGCAGCCTGACCACCGCGCCGTACTCGCGGAGAACCTCAGCGAGGAAGAGGGCTGCCTCCACGAATCGGATCGCGAGAAACTCCGCTCGGTGGGCATCGACCCGGTGGGGGTCGATGGAGTTACCCACCGCCAGCTCTATCGCCGCTTCTGCCTTTCCCTGGGCGTTCGCGACGAGGAACTCGACCGACCGAGTGCCAACGCACTCCACTGGCGTGATGACCTGCTCCGCTTTCTCGAGGCCGCCTCACCGCCTGCCGCGCTCGGGGCTCTCGGCCCGGGAACCGAATACGTGGTCAAACCCTTCTACGGGGCGATCTCCAGCGGCATTCGTTCCCTCGACGTCGGGCAACAGATCGATCGCCGATTCTTCGACACCCACTGCGCCCTGGACGGCCAACACGCCGACGACCTGAGAAGCGTGAGCCTCAGTTTCGCGGACAACGCCAGGGACCGGAGCGAAATGCGCGCGGGCATGCTGCACGCGCTCGACCTTCGCGCGCGCTTCCTGACCCACCTCCATCGTCAGACGCGGGTTCCGAGCGGAGACCGCCCCTCATGACGGTATCCACCGAAGCTCTCTACGACGGCGCCAGCCAGTCTTGGACGCGAACCCAACCCGTGCTCCTGTCGGACTACACGGCGAGACCCTTCCTTCTCGACTGGTGCGAACCGGTCGCCGGGTTGTCGGTGCTCGACCTCGGCTGCGGCGAAGGCTACTTCGCGCGCAATCTCGAGCAGCGAGGGGCCGGCTCGATCCTGGGCATCGATCTGTCCCAGGAGATGATCGAGCGAGCCCGGGAA
>JABSQW010000261.1 GCA_013215605.1 Myxococcales bacterium | reverse complement strand
GAGCGCTTTGGCCCGCTCGAGAGCCGCGCCTTCGACGACCACGCTCCCCACCCGAAGGTGATCGTCATCTCGAACGTCGGCCGCGACGGCGACGTGCTCCCACGCACCTCAGAGAACATGCAGATGATCGCGATCAACGAGACGTGGCACACCGACAGCTCGTTCCGCGAGACTCCCGCCAGCGTGTCGCTGTTCTCGGCCCAGGTCGTTCCGGAAATCGGCGGCGATACCTTCTACGCGAGCATGCGACGCGGCTGGCTGGATCTCGACGAGCCGGGCCGCGCCGAACTCTACGGACTGCGCGCGCTGCACGACTACACGGAGGCCTACCGGCGCATCGGGAGCCGCGCCGACGACCTCGCGAAAACGCAGCTCCCACCCATGTCGCACCCCATCGCTCGCGTGCATCCGGAAACGGGCGAGCCCTGCCTGTTCGTGACGGGTCACGCGTTTCGCGTCGAGGGGCTCGTGGAGGACGCTGGCAGCGCGCTGCTCGAGCGTCTGCTCAGCTGGTGCACGCGCGACGAGGTCGTCTACCGTCACAAGTGGCGTGCAGGCGACTTCGTGCTCTGGGACAACCGCTGCATGCTGCACCGCGCCGAGGGCTTCGACGAAACGAATCCGCGCGTGATGTATCACGTCCGCGTGGGGAGCTCCAAGCCGGTGGTCGCCGCCGAGCCCTGATCGGAGTCACGATGTCCGAACCGCTGAGACTGATCGGCAGCGAGATGTCGCCCTACACGCTGAAGCTGCGCGCGTTCCTCCGCTACAAGTCGATCCCCTTCGAGTGGACCGAGCGGAGCGTTCACAACAACGCGCTGTTCCAGAAATACGCGAAGGTGCAGCTCATCCCGCTGGTCCTGTTCCCCGGCAACGAGGCCATGCAGGACTCGACGCCCATCATCGAGCGTCTCGAAACCGAGTACCCGGAGCCCTCGGTCCACCCCGAAGACCCCGCGTCGTACTTCCTCTCCGCGCTCCTCGAGGAATACGGCGACGAGTGGTGCAACAAGCTGATGTTCCAGTACCGCTGGGGGCCGAAGGTCGACCGCTGGTCTTCGGCGCGTCGACTCACGCACCTGATGCTTCCCCGCTACCCACTGCGCGCCCTGCGTCCGGTCATGACGCCGGTCCTGATTCGGCGCATGGTCCCCCGCATGGCGTTTGCGGGCGCCAACGCGACGAACCTCCCGCATCTCCGGGAGTCGTGGTTCCGGACCGTGGAGATCCTCGAGGAGCATCTCGCCCATCGCGCCTACCTGTTCGGCGGCCGTCCGGCCTTCGGAGACTTCGGGATCTGGGGAAACTTCAATCAGGCCTTCTCGGATCCCACGTGCGGCGAGCACCTGCGCGCCAACGCCCCGGCCGTGGTGGCGTGGATCGAGCGCATGATGGACCCCCGGGCCGCTGGCGATTTCGAGCCTCTCGCGTCGTTGCTCCCCACCCTCACTGCGCTCCTCGAGGAGCAGGTGGCGGGTCGCTTTCTCCCCTGGACGGTCGCCAACGCGCACGCCCTGGAGGCCGGCGAACCCATCACGCGCCTGACCTTCGACGGAGAACCCTACGAGCAGAAGACGTTCAAGTACCACGCCTGGTCACTCGCCCAGCTGAAAGCCAAACTCCGCCCCGTCGCCTCCGACCCCGCCCTCCGCGACGTCCTCGACACGACCGGCTGCTCCCCCTACCTCAGCGACGGCTGAACCACGAGGCCCCTGTAGAGCAGCATGCTGGCTGCGATCAGAGCGTGTGGAGGTAGGCGATCAGGTCCCGCAAGTCGGCGAGCGATAGCGCGAGGCCCATCGGCGGCATGCCGCTCGCGGGCTCGGTTCGGCTCGCGATGTCCCCCCGCGCGACACGGCGCTCATCGCCCTTGATGTCGAGTGTCAGCGACTCGTCATCCTCCGCGACGAGGATTCCGGAGACGGTCTCCCCATTCCAAAGCACGACGCCTACGCTGCCGAAGCCCGGGGTGATCGCGGCCTGGGGGACGAGCACCGACTCGAGCAGGTGATCCGCGCTGCTGCGCGATCCAACACCGAGCAGGTTCGGTCCCGCACGTCCGTCTTGTGCGCCCTCGACGGAGTGGCAGCGCTGACAGCCGCCGATACCGTCGAACACCAGCCGCCCGCGCGCGGCATCGCCGCCCGCGCGCGTCACGCGCCTCGGCGCGATGGGATCACCCGGGGGATGCGCGGCGTCGTACGCCGCGAGTTCGGCACCCAGGGTCTCGCCACGGCGTCGCGCCGCCGAGAGCGCGTCGAGGGCGACGGCGGCGTCGAGTTCGCCTTTGTCCAGGGCTGCGATCGCATCGCGCAACTCGGCGTCCGCGGCTTCGTTGCCGATCGTCGCAAGGGTCCCGTACGCGCGCTGGCGTTCGACGAGCGGCGCACTCGAAGACAACCTCACGATCTCCGCCAGCGCGTCGTCCGGCCGCGTCGCCGCCAGCACGTCGCGGGCCTCGGCGCGCAGCAACTCGGAGCGCGAATCGAGCGCCGTCGAGAGCGCGCGGTCGAGCGCAGGGGAGCGGCGCTCGCCCAGGATGCGGAGGCTCGCCACCTTGACGTTCTCATCGACGAACCAGCCCTCGATGCGCGTGAGGAGATCCGCGTCTGGAAGCGGAACGCGCCCATTCGCGAGGGCGATCTCGAGAGCCCGGGCCTCGAGCGGTGTGTCGATCAGGGCCGGCACCACGAGATCGAGCGCCGCGTGAACCGACTCGGGCGGTCGAGCGGACCAACCTCGGTAGAACCCGAAGACGCGCTCGCGCGGCTCGGGACGCGTGAAGTGCGCGAGGGACTCGAGAGCCTCGTGGCGCATCGACACAGGTCGGCTCGCATTCGCTGCGTACCTGGCGATTGCCGTCGCATTGTCGGCGCCCCCGAGAGCGAGATTCGCGCCGATGACGCGCCGGTGGAGGGCACCCGTCGACTGCAGGTCGTCGTCGTCGGTCGAGAGTCCGCCTTCCGCGCCCAGACCAGCGAGGGCCGCGAAGACCTCGACGAGGTAGAGGTCGTGAATCGCGCGTGCGGCCTCCACGACGATCGAAGGATCGGGGTCGTAGAGGAAATTCGCGAGGCGCACGTCTTCGCCGCGGCGAAGCACGAGCACCACGGCACGGCGCACTGCCGGCGCGGGATCGCTTGCGTAGGCGAGCACGGCGTCGATGTCGTCCATGAGTTCGAGCGCGTGAACAGCGGCGAGCCGCAGGTAGACGTCGGAGTCGTCGTTGCGGCGCAGGAGATCGATGATGTCGCTGATGGCATCGGTCGCCTGGAGCTTCCCGAGGGACTTCGCCGCCATCGACTGGATGCGCGCGGGCTCCTCGTCGCCAAGGGCCCGCGTGAGTTCGGGTTCGAGCCACGCTGCGCGGGCTTCGCCCGCGATGCGCAGCGCCTGCGCGCGAAGCTCGGGATCGGCGTTCTGCGTAAACTCGAGGTCGTCGATACCGGCCCTGCGCAGCCCGTCGGCGCCGAGTTGTCCGAGGCCCCACAGCGCGTGGACACGCGCGAGGAGTGACGCGCCTTCGTCGGTGGCGACGCGGCCGAGCGTCCGCGCGTCGCCTCGGGCGGCGAGGGCGTGCTGGGCGCCGCGGCGCGCGCGGCGGTCCACGTGGCCGAGCAGGCCGGCGAGCGCCTCGCTCGACATTCCATCGAATCCGTCGCGAAGCATTGCGGCGAGCGCGACCACCGCCGGGTCGGCGACGTGATCGGGGTTCTCGAAGCGGTGGAGCTTG
>JABSQW010000260.1 GCA_013215605.1 Myxococcales bacterium | reverse complement strand
GGAAGCCGTCGTTGGTCGTGGACCTGTCGGATGTGAGCGGGACCTCTCTGATCATCGAGGGCTTCAAGCCGGTATCGAATGGCTGCCGGCACTTCAATCCGATGTTCGTAGAGATCGGAAACACGGGCAAGTTCGTACTTCCCCACGCGATCCAGCGCGCCTCTGACGTCTCGGGCGTTCCGGTGCGCGACCTCGTGGTCGACATGGCCCGCAACGGTGGGAAGGTCAGTCCGAAGCTGAAGCTGCCGTCGGTGGTGAAGCAGCTGCTCGAACGCTCCACGGTCGGCCGCTAGAGGTGGTTGGTCCGAGGGACTGGAGGAGACCATGCGGACGGGAAGCAACGCGATCAAGACGGCAGTGACAGCACTCCACGGGATCGTGGCCTGGTTGGCGGTCGCGCAGACCGCCGGGGCCCACTCGGAGGGAATGACCATGTCCACCGTCGAGATCGCCCGGGAGGGGGTTCGGATCGAGACCGTCCTTCCCGACCGCTTCTTTTCCGCATCGGTCTCCTCCGCTTCGGAAGGCGCGCGTGAAGCAGCGAGCATGGAGCAGCAGGTGGCTCGCGGCTACGCGCTCAATGCGGCGGGTGCCGATTGTGCCGTCTCGCAGCCGCCCGAGGTCTGGCGCCTGCCAGACATTCGATCGCGCCGCTATGTGGTCCATTATCGCTGCGCCGAAGTTCCCGATCTGCTCTCCATCCACTACGCGCTCGGAGCCCTGGCGGACGAGAGCCACGAGAACTACGTCCAGGTGCGGGCCGCCGGACAGCGCACTCAGTACACGTTCAGCGCGCAGCAGCGCGATCTCGTGATCCCCGTCTCGGAATTCGTCGAGCGCGCGGGGCGTCCACTCGACGCCCGATTGCCCGCGCCCGACCTGTTGACCCCCGGTCCCCTGGGATTCCTGGTGCTGGGCTTCGAGCACATCCTCGGAGGGCTCGACCACGTGGTCTTCCTGGTCGGCTTGTTTCTCGTTTCTATGGGCTCTCGGGCGGTGCTCGCCGTGGTGAGTGCCTTCACGCTCGGGCACTCGGTCACCCTGGCCCTGTCGACCCTGGGGATCTACAGCCCCTTGCCCTCGCTCGCCGAGAGCGGCATCGCCCTTTCGGTGGTGTACCTGGGCGTCTCCAACCTGGTGGCCCTGCGCCGTGGCCGCGACGCGCACGCCGTCCATCCGGCGCGCCACCGCTGGCTCGTCGCCCTGGTCTTCGGGCTCATCCACGGTTTCGGGTTCTCCTACGTGTTGAAGGATCTCGGCCTGCCCGAAGGCGCGATGTTCTCGTCCCTGCTGGGTTTCAACGCGGGCGTGGAGTTGGGTCAACTGCTCGTCGTGGCTGCCTTGATCCCGCTGCTCAGCTTGGCCTGGCGCCGCTTGACCTACGCGCCGGTTTCCGTCGCGCTCTCGATTGCGATTTTCGTCATTGGGAGCTTCTGGCTCGTCGAGCGCACGCTGTTGGCGTGAGCGCGCACGGTGTGCGTGAGCCGACCCTGGGACCCCCTGGTTTCCGAGCGCCCGACCTCCGTGTCTACTCGTCGGACCTCGCGAAAACGCTGGGCGCGCTCTTGGAACCGCGTCCGCCCGGGCTCTGCAACCTAGATAGAAGCCCGCTCCCGTTCTTCCGCGTCGAAGTGCAGTGGAAGGGTGGGGTGCGCGCGCGCCCAGCGCGAGGGGACCCAGCGCGGCGCCTCGTCGAGCGTGTAGTCGGGGATGCGGGCCAGCAGTTCCTCGAAGGCCACGCGGGCCTCCAAGCGCGCCAGCGAGGCGCCCAGACAGAAGTGGATGCCGTGACCCAGGGCCAGGTGGCGCTTGGAGTTGCGCCGCACGTCGAAGCGATCGGGATCTTCGAACTCGCGCTCGTCGCGGTTCGCGGAGGCCCACACCAGCAGCACGCGGGCGCCCTTGGGGATGCGCTGGCCGTGCAGTTCCACGTCGCGTGCGGCGCTGCGCGGCAGGGCCTGGGCGGGCGACTCGAAACGCAGCATCTCCTCGACGGCGGCGGGAATGCGCGCGGGCTCGCGGGCCAGCAGCGCGCGTTGCTCGGGGTGCTCGGCGAGCAGCGCCACGCCGTTGCCGATGAGACTCGTGGTGGTGTCGTTGCCCGCCACGATGAGCTGGTAGCAGAAGCCCAGGATCTCGGGATCGCCGAGCTTCTCACCGTCGATCTCGGCATCGAGCAGCGCGCTC
>JABSQW010000259.1 GCA_013215605.1 Myxococcales bacterium | reverse complement strand
GTCTCGAATCGGGGGCGAACGTCGGCCGAGGTCCGCCTCGGCTGCAGGGGGGGGTCGAAGGGATCCGTCATCCCGTTGCCATGTTGGGAATTCCACTCATTCGGGGTCCTCGATCTGAGCGAGCGGCCTCTCCACGATCGTGACCGAAGGAATTTTCACGAGCGGGGGACGGGGGTTCTTCCGATACCTTGCGCAGCCGGTTTCTGCCGCGAGAGGGCCGATGGGGATGCGATCGAATGGGAGTTGGCTGCGTCGTGCTTCGCAGGTCGCTGCCGCCGTCGGGCTTTTCGCGCAGGGAGCCCTCGCCCAGGAGGACGACTTCGCACGCTCGGGCGGTTACCTCGGGATCTCCGGCACCTACGCGGTCGACGCCAGTCGCGTCAAGAACCTCAGCGAGAACAGCCTCGGGATCAACGCCCGCGTGGGTCTGCGCCTTGCGCCCAACATCGCGGTCGAGGGCGAGTTCGAGCACCTCGACGGCTTCGATGTCGCCGTGGCGGGAACCCCGATCGGCATCATCGAGTCCTGGGTGCTCACTGGAAACGTCAAGGGCTTTCTGCTGACGGGTCGAATCCAGCCGTATTTCGTCGCGGGCATGGGGGTGCTCCGCGCGAAGTTCGTGGACACCGGTGGAACCCTCGGATCCCTCGACTTCCCAGCCCAGACCCGCGACACGGGATTCGCGGTGCGCCTCGGCGGCGGCGTGGACGTCTATGTGACGCGGCACCTCGTCGTGACGCTTGGCGCGAGCTACGTGATTCCGACCGGAGGCGTCGAGGATCTCGACTTCCTCTCGGTCGCGTTCGGTGCGCAGTACCGCTTCTAGCGAAGTTCAGACAAGCAAGAAGACCGACGAGAGTCGGGCGACGCGCAGTGAGCCGGAGGCGAACGAAGTTCAGACAAGCAAGAAGACCGACGAGAGTCGGGCGACGCGCAGTGAGCCGGAGGCGAACGAAGTTCAGACGAGCGATCGCTACTCGGCGAGGTAGACCGTCCGGTCGTTGCGCTGCTCGAGGAGCTGGCGGAACACCGCTGCGCGGATGCCTCTGGCGTCGATGAGGATCGCGGGACCGACCGAGCTGTTCGCTTCCCGGCGCCCGCGCCACGCTTCGTCGATACGGCGGCGCGCTCGCTGGCGAGACTCGGCGCTGCCCGTGAAATCCACGGCGAGGTCGGCGAACCCGCCGAGTGATCGCAGCGATCGAAGCGAAGCCGAGCGCACCACCGGGTAGGGGTCGAGGAGCAGCTGAGCGAGGTAGGGGGCCATCCAGTCGGAGCGCGACGCCTGCTGGGCGGGCGCCCAACCCATGTGCCACGCGACGATCGCGCGCTGGGCCGCGTCGCCCGACAGCGCCCAGACCACGCCACCCGCGACGCGCTGCCGGACGTCCGTGAGCACGGGTTTCGGAATCTCGTACAGCCGCTCGAGATGGGTCGCGGTCCAGCCGAGGCTCTTGTCGAGGTGACACAGGTTGCAGGCGTTCGGCCTCCCTGTGGCCAGCGTGGCGGAGACATCGGGGCTGCTGACCGCGTGGCTGCGTGTCGCCTTGTGGAGTCCCCAGGCGGTGTGGGGCATGTGGCAGTCCATGCAGCGGCTGCCGGCGGATTCCGGGGCGTGGTGGGTGTGTCCCACGAGCCTCTCGGGCTCCGCGAACTCTGCGTGGCACTGTAGACACGCGGCATCTCCGCGCATTCCCGCAATCAGCTGGTCGTCGAGCCAGTCGTCGCGAGGAGTTGGGCCGGCGCGAACCGCGTGCATCTCGTGACAGGAGAGGCATGTGATCTCGCCGCCCCGGTAGCACGGAGAGTCGCGCAGCGAGTTGTACTCGCGTCCATTCACGCGCACGTCACCGTCGGACCAGAACTTCGTGATCCGATAGATCGGCGGCGCGGTGTCGTAGCTCAGCACCTTGCGGCTCGCGTGAAGATCGTCGCCGGGTCGGTAGGCAAATCCACGGTTCGCCCAACGGCTGCGCTCCGCGCGGTCGTGGAAGTCGAAGATGCTGTGGCATTGTCCGCAGACCTGATTCGATGCCTCCTGGGGAAGTTTCCGCGGATTGACGATGGACGAGTCCGTCGCGTCGCTCAGGTGGAGTTGGTAGCGGCGCGACGGGTCGCGGTTGCGCTCGACGTGCTCCCGCCCCGGGCCGTGACACGCCTCGCACGCGATGCCGAACTCGGCGACCTGCGTGTCGATGCCGCCAGCTTCCAGGATTCGCGGCAGCGCGCCGGTGGCGTGGCAGCGGTTACAGGTCTTGTTCCAGCGGCCCTCGCCCTGGAACGTCGTCTGCTGATTGCCCAGCGGCGCGAGGGGCAGGGCGTTCATCGGGATCCAGCGCTGCTCGGTGATGTAGTAACAGAGCTCCAGGAGGCGAAGCTCGCGCGCCCTTCCGGTGGGAATCCAGTACGTCTGAAAGTGGTGCGAGCCGGTGGTCAACACGATGGGACGCTCGACGCGCGGGCGCACCCCGTCGGAGCCGGGTGGGCGGTCGATGACCACCCAGAACTCGTCGCCTCGACGCTGGAGCTGGTACGTGCTGCCGTCGAGTTGCAATCCGATCCCGTCGAACGGCGCCACGACGGCCTCCGGCGTTGCCAGCTGCGTCATGCTGCGGTGATAGGAGTCGTGCCAGCTGTCGTGTTGGCTCGGGTGACACGAGCGACACGCGTCCGATGATACGTAGCCGTCGTGGTCGACCTCGATGGGGCGCAGATCGGGGTGCAGGCGATCGCCGTCAGCGGCCGCGGTGGTAAACGCGAGAAGCGTCACGAGGATCAATGCGAGAGCGGTGCGCTTCATGCGTTTCGAGCCTACGAGCCTGCGCGGTAGAGCGCCAGCTCAGCCGCGTGCACTCGTCGGTGCGGTCCCTCGCCCAGCCCGCATTTCCCACCGCGCTGCACCCGAAGCGACCGGCTGCGACGGCTCGGCGAGTGCCGGAAGATGGCAGAACCTGGAGTCCCCCGCGTACGGGGAGCTCCGGGCCCGGGTGTTTGCGGCGATCCGCTATTCGAAGCGCAGGGCCGTGATCGGATCCATCTGGGCCGCGCGCCGCGCCGGGTAGAGACCGAAGAGCACGCCAACGAGACCGGAGATCCCGAAGGCGATCGTCGCGCTGTACATGGAGATGACGGTCTCCCAGCCGGCGAACACGTTGATGGCGCGCGCCATGACGGCGCCGACCACGATTCCCGCCAGTCCTCCAGCGACGGAGATGAGCACCGTCTCCACCAGGAATTGACGCATGATCGAGTCCTCGGTGGCACCGAGGGCGCGGCGGACACCGATCTCCTTCGTGCGCTCGGTGACCGTCGTGAGCATGATGTTCATGATGCCGATGCCGCCGACGAGCAGCGATATTCCCGCGATCGCTCCCATGACCACGTTGAACACCCGCTGGGTGCTCTGGGCCTGGGCGAGAAGCTCGGCAGGAACGACGATCTCGAAGTCCTCGATGCCGTTGTGTGCTCGGGTGAGGATCCGCTTGACGATGCCGGACGTCGTCTCGACCTGATTCGCGTCCGATACCTGAACGGCGATCTCGGATACGCCGCCCTTGCGGTCCGGGGCGGGAAAGCGTGAGTTCACCGCCGTGATCGGAGTGTAGATATCGGTATTGATGTCGCGGAGCTGGATCACCGAAGCGCGAGCCTCGCGGATCGTCTTCGACTCCATGAGCCCCACGACCGTGAACCACGCGTCGCCGATTCGGATCTTTCGGCCGATGGGATTTCTGTAGCCGAAGAGCTCCGCCTTTGCAGCAGCGCCGATGACCGCGACGCGTTTGCCTTCCCGCACGTCGAGGGGGCTGATGAATCGACCACGCGCGGCCTTGAAATCGGTGACGCGCGAGTAGTCGGCGGTCGTACCGACGACCCGACCCGTGGCCTCGCGGTTGCCGAAGAGCACGGGCTCGTCAACGAAGCGCAGCGGCGCGACCCCGGTCAGGTTCGGTAGATTTCTCATCAGCACGGATCCGTCGCTGTGGGTGAGCCCGCTCGAGCCCTTTGCATCGGCGAGCTCTTTGAGGTCGCCGGTGAGCTCGACGTGGTTGATCCGGATGTTGTTGGTCCCGAGAAGGCGAATCTGTTCGACGGCTTCTCGCCGCGCTCCGTCCGCGATGGACAACATCGAGACTACCGCCGCCACACCGAAGATGATGCCCAGTGTGGTGAGCAGCGAGCGGAGCTTGTGAGCCAAGATGCTCCGCACGCCGATTCGAAGGTGTTCGGACTGCTGCATTGTCTACTCTTGTCTGGAGTCGAAGGTCAAGCCGCGGGTACTGCGGTCATCGCCTCGAACTGGTTGATGATGCGGTCCTTCTCCTCGCCGACGAGCTGGCGGTCGATCTTGCCGTCCGACATCTGAACGAGCCGCTTCGCGTGCTTCGCCTTGACGATGTCGTGAGTCACCATCACGATGGTGGTGCCCGAGTCGTTGAGTTCGGCGAGGATCGCCATCACCTCTTCACCGGTCTTGGTGTCGAGGTTGCCTGTCGGCTCGTCGGCGAGCACGATGTCGGGATCGCTGACGAGAGCGCGCGCGATGGCGACCCGCTGGCACTCTCCACCGGAGAGCTCATTCGGCCGGTGGTTGCGTCGGTGGGCGAGTCCCACCGATGCGAGCTTCTGCGCGGCAAGCTGCTCCCGCTCCTCCCTCGGAGTACCGCGGTAGATCAGCGGCACCTCGACGTTCTCGGCAACCGAGAGCTGGGAGATCAGGTTGAACGACTGGAAGACGAACGAGATCTTCCGATTTCGGAGAGCCGACAGCGCGACGTCGTCGAGATCCTCCACCGGCGTCCCATCGAGGGTGTAGTGACCGGTACTCGGTCGGTCGAGGCACCCGATGAGGTGCATCAGCGTCGACTTTCCCGATCCCGACGGACCCATGACCGCGACGTACTCGCCGTGTTCGACTCCGAGGGAGACGCCGCGCAGGGCGTGTACCTCGGAATCTCCCATGATGTACGTCTTGGTGATGTCCTGGACTTCGATCAGCATGGGAGCTCCGTTTCCTAGAGGGTCTGCGGGGGCGCGAGGAGGACCAGGTCGTCTTCCTTCACTCCGCCGTTCACGATCGCCACACGCTCGCTGCTGGCCACCACCTCGACCGGCACCGACAGGACGCCCGCTTCACCATCGACAAAGACCACCGTGTCATCGAGATCGTCGAGGAAGACGCCGGCGATTGGCACCGACAGCACATTGGAATGCTCGCTGACGAGGATGTCGGCGGTGGTCGTGAGTCCCGGCTTCAGGCGGTCGTCCTGATCGAGTACCTGGATGATCACGTCGAATACCTTGATGCCGGTGGGCCTGCGGGTGATCTTGCTGATCTTCTGGCGTGCGAGGGTCGAGATGAGGCGCACTTCTCCGCGGAATTCGGCGCCCGGGTACGCGTCGAGGGTCAGCCGCACGGGGCTCCCTACGCTGACCTTCGAGAGATCGAACTCGCTGATCTCCGTGTCGACCCGCATACTCGAGACATCCGGGAGGTACATGAGGTCCATGCCCTCGAACGGCGTCATTCCGACCGTGATCTTCCGGCCGCTGTCCTCGTTGCCGAAGGTCGCATAGACGACGAGACCACCGCGGGGGGCGAAGAGGACGCCTGCGTCGAGCTTGCGCTGCCGGTCGGCGAGCTCCTGCTCGGCGCGACGGACGTTCGCCCGGGCGGCCGTCACGGCGGCTTCGTACGAGCGGGTGCCGGATTTGACCTCTTCGTAGGTGAGGCGAGCCGTTTCGACTTCCGTGTGGTTGATGAATCCCTTCTCGGCGAGCTCGGGGAGAGCCTCGTAGTCGAGGTACGCGTTCCGCTCGGCGCTCTTCCGACCTTGGAGGTCAGAGAGCGCCGCAGAGAGTTCGGCCTCGGTGACAGCCAGGGCCGATGTGGCCGAATCGCGCTGGATCACGTACTTGCTCGATTCGAACTTGATGAGTGGATCGCCCTTCTTGACCCACTCTCCTTCGGGAGCCATCCAGGTGATCTGCTTGTCCGTGGTGGCCTGAATCGTGGCCTGGTGCTCGGCGCGAAGCTCGCCGGCCTCGGTGATGGTGACCTTTACGTCACCTCGCTTGACGGGAGCCGTCGGGATGTTCTGAGTCGGCACCGAATCGAATGATCCCATTCCCGACAGGAAGAGGAAAAGCGCGATCAGGGGCAGTGCGAGGGTGATGCCGCGTTTGAGTTTCTGCGCTCCGAGGAGGCCGTCTGCGGTCTTGCCGATGGTCATTTTGGACGCTTCGTTCGTCGATGTGGTCATGTCACTCACCTTGGTTGAGGGGTTCCGCGGGGTACTTTCTGGATGGGTCATGGCTCAGATGGGCCGCACGATGGCAGCTTCGATCCGCGCGAGATTGCTCGCGTAGTCGGTGATCGCGGTGAGGAGATCGGACTCTGAGTCCGTGAGGTCGGTATCCGCGTCCGTGATGTCGAGGTTGTTCGCCAATCCCAGCTGGAAGCGGACGTTCGCAATCTCGAGCTTCGCACGGGCTTGCTCGACCTCCTCGGTCAACGCCAGGAGCTCTTCTAAGGCGCGGCGAAGCGCGATCTCGAAGCTCCGGACCTGCAACTCGATGCTGCGCTCGAGCGCGACGTACTGGCGCTCGAGCCGGGCGCGCGCCGTCTTGGCCTGGATCAGGCGCGAGCGGGCGGCCACGTTTCCGAAGGGGATCGAGAAGTTGAGGCCGGCCGTCCAGGTGGAGTCGTCGAGGCCATAGGCCTTGCTCGTGCTTGCACCCGTCTGCGTCCTCGCGTAGCTGCCCACGAGGTCGAGGCTCGGCAGCACGTCATTCTGGCGGACGCGGATGTCGAGGTCGCTCTTTTCGAGCTCGGTCCGGATCTCGAGGATCTCGGGGCGATTCGCGATCGCGCTGCGGATCCAATCCTCGAGCTCGATGCCAACCGGGTCGAAGGGGATCTCGCGCTGCGCGATTCCGATCTTCATGTCGATGGGAAGACCGAGAACGTCGCGAAGCTGATTTTCGGCGAGCTCGAACTCCCTCTCGTCACGAGCGAGGCGCGCCTTGTCCTCTGCGAGCTTGATCTCCGCGCTGAACACGTCGCGCTTGTTGACCCTGCCCGCGCTGAACAGCGCCTTCGAGGCGTCGATGAGCTCCCGGTCGCGACTCAACGCGTCTTGGGTGACCTCGATCAAGCGCGAAGTGAGGATCGTCTCGTAGAAGGCGATCTTCGTCCCCGCGGTGACGTTGAGGATCTCTGACCGAAGGCGCGCCCGCAGGATCTCCTGGTCGTACTGCGAATCGAGAATCTCGCGCCGCGCCACGTACGTCCGGCCACCTTTGAGGAGCGGCTGGGTGGCCTCGATCTTGAAGCCCGCGGTGTAATCGGAGTCCGGATCGTCGGTGCTCTGCTTTTTGACATCGGTCGATGCCACGACCTGACCGCCGGTGGGCAACTCCTGGGTGATCTTGGCGTCGCCGAATCGATTCTTCTCGCGCGTGGTGGAGCCACCCGTCGGGTCCATGTCGCTCGTCCCGTCGAACAGAGCGGAAGCGTCGGCGATCGGGTGGAACTTGGCCTTCGTGGCGGAGATCTCCGGCGCCTGTGCCTCGAGATCCAACACCGCGATCTGCAGCTGGAGATTGTGCTCGAGTGCGATCTTGATCGCTCCTTCGAGGGTGATCGTGCGACCTTCGGCATCGTTCGGCGCACCGACATCGTCGCTCAGTTCGATGACCCTTCGGATCTCGTTCAGATCGACTTCCGAAATGCTCCCGACGTTAACTCCGCTATCCGAGGCCAGGGCGGTGACGGGATTCGCGATGAGCGGCAGCATCAGCAGGAGGGACTTCAGTGAGAATCTGCGAACCATTTCGATTATCCGTTCGTTCGTAAGCGCGTAGATGCGCGGGGCATGCGCGGACCTGGGCCAGATCCGACGGTGGAGAGCCGCCGGCGCCCATGGGCACCGGCGGTTCTCATTCGGCTATTCGACTTCGACGACCGTTCTGGGCGTCGTCAACACCTCGATTCCGAGCAGCGTGAACGAGTCGCCTGCGCGGTCGACCTTGGTCACGACGCCTCCGAGATCGATCTCGGTCTCGACGCCTTCCTTCATCTTCTTGAGCTTCATGCGGTGTGCCAGGAAGACGCCGCCCGCGAACTTGCCTTCGGCCTTGCCGCGGCTTCCCGCTGTAAAGTCCGAGAAGTCCATGGGCTCGTTCAGCTCATCCTCGACGGAGGCGTCGGAGTTGGCCACGATCTCGATACCGCTGATGGTGATCGAGCGGTTCGGCTGGTCGACGGCCTGGATGACGCCCTTGATGTTGTCGTCGCCGACCGTGGCGGCGGAGACCTCGATTTCCATGGCCATCACGGTCACGTCGTTGAGGGAGCGGCCTTCGAGTTCGACGCGCGCACCGACGCGAATGTCGTCGGGCATGCCAGCGAAGGCCGAGGTGGCCATCGAAATGACGCCGAAGCTGGTCGCCAACAGGGTCCGGATCTGCGTGTTAAAGATCTTCATTGAGTGTCCTCCGTGGTGGGAAGCAATCGACTGCGGCCTCGCGCCGCGGTCGGGTCATTCCGCGACGGCTACTTCCAGTCGCGAGAAATCGATCATGATGTCGTCGTCGCCCGTCCCCGGGTCGCGCGCGATCTCGATGCGGAGATCACCGTCCGCAAGGGCGCGCAGGGAGGCCGGTGGGAGCTCGAGCACCGTGGTGGCGATCGAGCCCGCACGGAGATTCTTCTGCTCGGATCCGATGACTTCGCCGATGCGCGCGCCATCCGCGGTGATCACGTTGCGCGCGCCGGTGACGGTTCGCGCGTCGGCCACGAGGAGCGTGAGGCGGGCCCAGAGCGGGACCCGCCCCGCGAGCGGCACCGAGTGCTCGAAGACGATGGGGCGATTCTCGGTCGCGACGAGCATCACGTCGGTGGCCGCGTCGTCGCCGAGTTCGCGGTTGTCGGCCGGTGTCTCGGAGCCGATCACGGACCCGGGAATCTGGTCACCGCTTTCGAGCAGGCCGTCGTGGTCGCGATCGGCGTTCGGAAAGCCCGCCTCGTGACCGAGAAAGCCGAAGCCATCGACGTCGCCCACCAACTCGGTCACGAGGCGGCCCTCGGTGGGTCTGCGAGCGAGGTGCAGCTCGAGGATGCAACCGCTCGGCGTCTTGCCCGCAATGTCGCCGACCACGTACAGGCTGTGGGCGTCGGACAGGGCGCCAGGGTCGCTGCTCGGCGCGAACGCAAGGCCGCGCGGACGCTGCGCGCCGAGAGCGACGAGATCGTACGCAGCCACGAGGTCGCCGTGGCGCGTGAGCTCGAACAGAGCGCCAGTCCTGCCGGCCACGACGAAGAGATGCTCAGTGGTCGGATCGAAGGCGATGCCAGTCGCAGCGCCCAGGCCGATGATATCGCTGAGCTTGAATATCGAGATGAAGTCGCCGCCCGGCGAGAGTTCGAGAATCCGCCGCGCGCGGCCGTCGGCGATGAAGAGATTTCCGCTACGCGGGTCGCACGTCACGCCCTCCGGATCGCTGGATCCGAGCGCCGCGAGATCGATCGTATTCAGGGTCCGACCCTTCAGGTCGGTCTCGTAGAGCTTGACCTCGTCGTCGTCCGTGATGAAGAGCGTGTGCCGCCGCGGGTGGTAGGCAACGCCACTCGGGTCGCGGGTGATGTCCTGGAGATCGAAGCCGATCCCCGTGCGGGACACCAGAGCGCTCATGTCGTGGCCCACGGGGGCGAGGAAGGCCCGTTCCGTCGTGGGGAAGCGCGAATGCAGGAGGTCGGAGACGAGGAAATGGCCGGGAGCGCTCGCGTCTTTGCCGGAGACCCAGGTGATCCCGGAGGGGTTCTGGATCCTCAGTCCGTCCTCGGTCCACGTGTTCTCCCGGTGCACGAGCGCTGCTCCCGCGCTGGCCGGCGGGGAGGCTGCCAGGAGGAACGTGCCCGCGCACACGGCCGCCAGCGTTCCGCGGACCCAACGCCGGCTTCTGCTGCGGCTTCGCTGGGGACTCCGACGAATCTCGTGCGTGGATGCGATTGCGGGGCTCACGCGGTTGCGCGCTCCTGTTTGCGTCCGAGTGTTATGCGTCACCGACGCATCTTTGAAACTACAGAGATTCCACTCTAAGGAAGCATGCTGAGAGAACCGTGAGAACAGCATTAAAAGGTTCTCATTCTCTGCAACTCAAGCGAGTTTATGACAGCGTCTCGAGTCTTCGGACGGTATCCGCCGGTGGCCCGGCGTCGCGCCCCAGAGGAGCGTCGCGTACACGGCCTCGAGTTCCTCAACGACCGCCGCCCAGGCGGGGTCGATCGACATCGCCAGGCGCCTCAGATCGTCGAGGGGGTCGGTGTCTTCGCAGGCCGCGAGCGCGACCTGCAGCGCGACGACGTCCGCGCCGTCCTTTCCGGGGTCGAACCCGAAACCCGGATAGGGGAGGTTCGCGGGATCGCCGGACGGTACGACCGGGAGTGCGCCATAGCGCAGGCAGATGGCGACGGCGGGATCGTCGTGGCACTCCGCGAGGAAGACGTCCGATCCCGCGAAGACTGCCCGCGACGCGGGGGCGCCAACGGCGGGGCTCTCGCGCCGGAAGGAGAAGAAGTGGGGGTGGGCGTTCTCGATGCGCGCGAAGGTCCGCTCCTCGGACTCGGAGCCGGCGCCCGTAGCAACCAGCTGCATCGCCGGTCGCGTCCGGCGGTCGAAGATCGCCGCCATCCAGCGGAGAGCGCGCGCGCCACCGGGTCGACAGATCATGCCGATCAGAGGCACGCCGGCGTCGTGCGGCAGGCCCCGCATGAGCTGTAGCGCCTGCTTGTTTCGCGCTCGGCGCGAGATCGAATCCGGGCCGAAGGCGGTGTGGAGCGCAGGATCCATCCGCGGGTCGAACTCCGCGACTGGCGGCGGTGTCGCGGTCACGCGGAGCCTGTGCACGGGAATCTCGCGCGAACGCAGATACGGCGCGAGTAGTGCCGGGAGTTCGTCGCCGACGACGACATCCGCGGGACTCGCGTCGATCAGGCATACGGCGTCGGCGCGCACGACTCCCCGGGATGCGATCTCGAGGGTGAGCTGCGGCGAGTCCATCTCCTGCCGACCGCGCCGAGAGTCGGGGGAGAATCGCTCGAGGTCGCACAGGCTCAGCACACTTACCGGTGCCGCATCCCCGAGCGCCGAGCGGAGGTAGTCGGGAAGCATCGCGCTGTGCCAGCCAATGCAGTGGACGACGTCGGGGTTCCAGGGGTCGGTGGCGGTGAGTTGGGCAACGACTTTGCAGAAGAATATGAAGCGCTCGTCGTCATCTACCGGAACCTCGCTTCCGAACGGGAAGTAGCGGTCGTTGCTGACGAGGTCTACGGGGATGGCCACCGGTCCCTCGCAGCGGAAGATCGCCGTCGCCTCCGAGTCCCCGAGGAGTGGCACGTTCAACGCGCGGACGGGACCACCGGGGGGCAGGTCGAGCGAATCGGTCCCGCTCGGAAAGGGCATGACGACGCGGACGTCGTGGCCGCGGAATCGCAGAGCAACCGACAAGCGGGCCGTGATCTCGGCCAGCATCCCGCGACCCGAGATGGGCGCGAGTTCCGGAGACACGATCAGGACCCGTACGCCCTCGGTCCGCTGGGCGGACGGGGCGGGGTCGGGATGCAGCACGGGGGTCCGCGCTACATCCGCCGCTCGCGGTGCAGTGGATTCCAATTCAGCACTCCGGCTCGGTTCGAGTGCACCTTCGCAACGCATGGCGCTGCACGGGCTGTCGAAAAGAGGGGATCATCTAAGACGTCGCATTCTAACACATAGGATATTCGACGTTATAAAATAATCTTATTGTGTGTTCGTAAATATCATTAAATGTGTGCGCCGTAGGCACCAGACTGGCCGGCGTGCGGAATCCAACCACGTGAATTCCCGGTTGGCATCAGGACGCGTGCACGACTCCGCCACCGGCGCGCAGTGACGATCGCACGAGGTCGACTCCGTGGGCGGCGGGCAGCTTCGCAGCGGCGAGTGCGGCCGCGAGATGTTCGGATTCGTTCGCGAATGTTCGGAACGGCTCGGCCGGCCCAGTGACCGGCCGGACGGCCCGGCACGCAGCGTCCACGAGCAGCTCGCAGCCGTCTCCAGCATCGGCCAGGACGAACTGGCGACCCGCCACCTGGAGCGCCACGCGACCGGTGCCCTCGACGCCGGGCGCGCCGAGCTCGATCTGCGCGATCGTTCCGCAGCGGTAGTGAAGGGTTACGTGGATCGATTCGACCTCGGTGACGTCTTCCGCCAGTGACCCCACGGCGCTCACCCAGGCGGGACGATCGTCGAGGAGGAAGTCGAACAGAGCCACGTCGCTCGCGACCTGGACCCAGCAGGCATCGTCGCGGCCGGCCGTCCCGCCCGCAGCCGGCCGGCGCGCCGTCAGGACCCGCGCGGGGCCCTCGGTCCGGATGTACTCCCTGGCGGCGTTGATTGCGATCTTCACGTGCTGCTCCCTGGGCTGGCGGGTCTACTCGAGTCACTCGCGCATAAATCTAGGAGGCCTTCGTTAGATTCGAGTGAAGTCTGAATTAGAAGGTTCTCAGACGAGCGCCTCAGTGATCCGAGTCAACGACCCCCGAAGTCTTTGGCAGCTCGCGTCAAGAGCGTGAAGTGCAAAGGACACGCTAAAGCTTTGGAGATACGTTGCATTTCTATCGAGAGTTCTAAGATAAGGTAATTCGTTTCAATTACATAAATATAATCATCCACTTATTATCAATCAGAGTGTATAAATGATGATTGTCTAATTAGTACCATCAAGCACACTGGGGCAGAGGGTTTCGTGCGGGTATTGATGTACAGCTCGGGAATGGGTGGAGCGTGTTCGTCGCTCAGCATCGCGTCGCACCTCTCGGACGCCTTCCCCGGAACGTCGTTTCTG
>JABSQW010000026.1 GCA_013215605.1 Myxococcales bacterium | reverse complement strand
TGGATTCTCGAGACGAGTCCGAGGTTCCGTCGTCGTCGGCGAGGGCATCGATTCGCGCCACGTCGTGAAGCGCGCCGCGGTTCATCCCGGGACAGCCCTTCGCCTCCTCCGCCCAGCGTTCCTCCGAGTGGACGACTGCGCGCCAGAACGGCCAGCTGCGGCACTGCTTCGGGCGCACCGGATACACCGTGCAGCCCTCGCGACGGTCCCAGAACACGCAGTCGCGATTCGGCTTTTCGACGAGACTCACGCCGCCGCCGCGCAGACGCCCCGTGTAGTCGCGCCGAAACCGATCCTCGTCCACCCCGAGGTGATCTGCGAGGGCGCCGATCTCGACATCACTCACCCGGACCGTCCCAGGCGCGCCGGTGCAGCAGTTGCCGCAGCGCGTGCAAGTGAATCGCAGTCCGTCGAGGTACCAGGTCGTCATGACGTTCCTACGTCAGTCTAACGAGCTGTGATCGGTTGCATAGTCGGAGTTTCCACGGGCGAGCGGAGGCAGGCGAATCGGCGAATGCGGTAACATGTCTGCATTCCCAGACAGCGAGAGGAAGCGATGAGCGACACGAAGAATACCTACCGGATCATCTCGGCCGACGGTCACACCATCGAGCCGCCCTACATGTGGGAGCGGTTCCTGCCCAAGAAGTACCACGGCCAGATCCCGAGGCTCGTGAAGGACCCCAAAGGCGGCGACGCCTGGGAGCTGGTCCCCGGTCAGCCCGTGATGCCGATCGGACTCGTCACGAACGAGGGCGAGTTCGGCAAGCGGTACGAGGACAACAGCTGGTTCGGCACGACCTACGAGTCGATGCGCCAGGGCGCCTTCGACGGCAAGGCCCGGCTCGATGAGCAGGACTACGACGGCATTTCCGCGGAAGTCCTGTATCC
Source organism: Myxococcales bacterium (assembly GCA_013215605.1). Classification (GTDB taxonomy): domain Bacteria; phylum Myxococcota_A; class UBA9160; order UBA9160; family SMWR01; genus JABSQW01. The sequence goes on along the minus strand of JABSQW010000026.1, from coordinate 41,817 downwards.
GTCGCAGCGCACCATGGCCGCGTTCATGGCCCAGCCCGACGACGAGTACCACGTCGCGGGCGTCGACGCGTACAACCAGTGGATGTGGGAGGACTTCTCCGCGGCCGACCGCTCGCGGCTGATCGGCCTCTACCAGATTCCCGGCGTCGACGTCGCGACGGCGGTGGACCGGCTGAAGCAGGCCAAGAAGCTCGGTGCGCGCGGCGTGATCATCTCCACGCTTCCGTCCGGGAACAAGGACCTCTCCGACGAGGACGAGCCGTTCTGGGCCGCCGCAGAGGAGAACGAGCTGCCCGTGCACATTCACGCGGGTCTCAGGCACGCGGGCGCTGCGGCCATGGGGGAGATTCCCAAGGTGCGGGACGCCAAGCACCAGGTGGAGTTCGCGACGCCGACTCTCCAGCTCATGGGCGGCGCGGTCGCCGAGTTCTCGGGGATGTTCTCGAAGATGATCTACTCGGGCATGTTCGACCGCTATCCGAAGCTCCAGATGGTGATGGCCGAGTGCGGCGCCGGCTGGATCCCACACTGCATCGAGCACATGGACGACCACTGGTGGCGCAACCGCGTGTGGTCGGAGTCGAAGATCAAGCACCTGCCCAGCCAGTACTTCCACAACAACTGGAAGGCGTCGTTCATCCGCGAGCCCTTCGCCGTGCAGAACCGGGGCTGGTTCGGTGTCGAGAACCTCCTGTGGTCGAACGACTACCCGCATCACCGCCACGACTGGCCGTACAGCCGACGCATCATCGCCGAGAGCATGGCGGGCGTCGATCCGGCCGATCAGTACCGGATGATCTGCGGCAATGCGCTGGAGCTCTACCGACTCGGCTGATCGCGTTCCGAACGCGCGGGGCGGCTCGCGACACTCGTGGTCGCCCAGATGGTGGTCCCCGGCAGACTTCCGGGCAGCAGCTTCTCCTCGAGGTGGAAGAGCCGGGCGAGCAGCCCGTGCGCCCAGTGGTGGGCGATGGGCTTCACGCCGATCGTACGGCTCCGCCACAGAAGCTTCGACGCCCCCACGGCGAGGTAGAGGCCGTGGAAGCAGTAGCCCATGGCGGAGATCTCGAGGCGTGCCTCTCCGCACAGCGCGCGCAGACTCGGGCCGTCGTAGCGGCGCACGTGTCCGTAGTAGTCGTCGAAGCCCGTCCAGAGCTCGCTCCGCGCGGGCATCATCAACAGAACGTGCTCGAGGTTCTCGAAGCCCTCGATGCAGCGTGACAGGAAGCTCTCGGGGTCTTCCATGTGCTCGAGAACGTCGAGCAGCAGCACGAGCTTCACCCGGCGACGCGTCTCGACGGGCAGATCGAAGGCGTCCTGCGCGTAGTGGACGTGCGGTGCGAGCTCGGGGTCGGGCTCGCGATAGGCCGCGAGGTCGCAGCCGATCGCGTCGAGCCCCTTCGCGCGCAGGTATTTGACGGTGGCTCCCGGCCCGCAGCCGACGTCGATCACGAGGGCGTCCGGGTCGAGTGGCGGCAGCTTGTCGAACAGGATGTGGCAGCGGCTCTGGTTCCAGAAGTGGAACTCGGTTCCCGGCGGATACGCCAGGTCTCTCTGCTCCTCGTCGAGGATCGACGAGGGAACTTCGCTCATGGTGCTTCCCCTGGCTTCGCGATGGCAGAAGAGTACCCCTTCGCTGTGCAAAGGTCGGACAGCGACCCCAACCACCCCCCGACTCTTGCCGCCATCGGCGCCAGTGGGTCGCGCACCCGGGGTGAGGGTCGTCGGGATGCTGGAAGACCCCGGGCTGAAGAAGTCAGTGGTAATCGTGCGAATGCGGCAATCCCCCGCGCCCCGCCAGCGCCCGCAGCTCCTTGACGCGCACGTGGATCACGTCGTCGACGTTCTGCAGCGGACCCGCGACCTCGAGGATGGCGCCGGAGTGGAGCTCGCGGCGCAGGCGGCTGAAGTAGGCGGGGGTGAGGATGCCGTTCGACATGCCGGTCTCGTCCTCGAGGGTGATGAAGCAGAAGCCCTTCGCGGTGCCCGGGCGCTGGCGTACGATGGCGAGGCCTGCGGTGCGCACGAAGCGGCCGCTCGGAACCTCGCGGAGCTGGGCCGCGGTGAGCACACCTCGGGCGTCGAGCTCCGGGCGCAGGTAGCTCATGAGCGGGGGACCCACGGTGATGCCGCTCGCGCGGTAGTCGGAGAGGGTGTCTTCGAGCGGCGTGGTCTCCGGAAGCGGGGAGGGCTCGGGGGACGGCTTCTGGCCGGCGAACAGCGAGTTCGGGTCACGCTCGATGGCGGCCACCTGCCAGAGCGCTGAACGCCGCGTGCGCGCGGCGACGTCGGTCGACGCGAGGGCGCCGAGCTCGGCGAGAGTGTCGAGCTCGCTGCGCCTTGGAGCGACGCGCTTCGCGAGGTCGGCGGCGTCGCTGAAGGGAGCGCGCGCGCGTTCAGCTTCGAGTCGCTCGCCGGTCTCCTGGCGCAGGCCAGCCACGTAGCGCAGGCCGAGGCGCACGGCGGGCTGCGGCGCGTGGTTCGCGCCGGCTTCGGGGAGGCGCGGCTCGAGGGTGCAGCGCCAGTCGGAGTGCGCAACGTCGATCGCGCGCACCTCGACATCGTGGCGCTGCGCGTCCTTGACGAGCGTCGAGGGGTTGTAGAAGCCCATGGGGTAGGCGTTCAGGAGGCCCGCGAGGAAGGCGGCCGGGTGGTGGGCTTTCAAGTAGGCGGACGCATAGGCAATCAGCGCGAACGACGCCGCGTGGGATTCCGGGAAACCGTAGAGCGCGAACGACGTGATGCCGCGCAGGATCTCGTCCTGGTTCTCTCCCGTGATGCCGCGCGCGTTCATGCCGTTGCGCAGGCGCTTCGCGATGTCGTCCATGCGCTCGACCGAGCGCTTGAAGCCCATCGCGCGGCGCAGCTCCTCGGCCTCGCCCCCCGTGAACCCCGCAGCGGTCATCGCCACGCGCAGCAGCTGTTCTTGAAAGAGCGGCACGCCGAGCGTGCGCTTCAGGATGGGTTCGAGAGAGGGGTGCGGGTAGCGGATGGGCTCGCGGCCCGCGCGCCGTTCGAGAAAGGGATTCACCATCTTGCCGGTGATCGGGCCGGGGCGGATGATCGCGACCTCGATGACGAGGTCGTAGAAGCGCTCCGGTTTCATGCGCGGCAACGTGGCCATCTGCGCGCGGCTCTCGATCTGGAACGTGCCGACGGTATCGGCGCGGCGGATCATCTCGTAGGTGATCGGGTCATCGGCGGGAAGGTGGGCGAGGTCGACCTCGATGTCCTCGGCGTCGCGCACGAGCTCGAGGGTGTCCTCGATGGCGGCGAGCATGCCGAGGCCGAGCAGATCGATCTTGATGATGCCGAGGTCCGCGCAGTCGTCCTTGTCCCACTGCACGACGCGCCGGTCGACCATCGAGGCGGGCTCGATGGGCACCACCTCGTCGAGCCGACCGGCGGCGATGACGATGCCACCGCTGTGCTGTCCCAGGTGGCGCGGCAGTCCACGCACCTGCTCGACCAGATCGAAGAGCTCGGCGATGCGCGGGCCGTTGGCGTCGATGCCCGCGTGGGACAGCGTGGCCTCGAACTCGTCGAGATCGTCGCGGTGCTCGAGGCCCGAGAGGGTCTTCGCGAGGCGGTCGATGGCGTCGGTGCCGAGGCCCAGCACCTTGCCCATCTCGCGCACGGCCATGCGCGTGCGGTAGGTGATCACGACGGCGGTCATGGCAGCGCCGAAGTGGCCGTACTTCTCGAACACGTACTGGATGACGCTCTCGCGCTGGTCGCCGGAGGGGAGGTCGATGTCGATGTCGGGCCACTCGCCGCGCTCCTCCGACAGGAAGCGCTCGAACAAGAGCTCCATGGCGACGGGATCGACCGCGGTGATGCCGAGCGCGTAGCACACGGCGCTGTTGGCCGCGGAGCCGCGACCCTGGGCGAGCATGCCCTGCTCGCGCGCGAAGCGCGCGATGTCGTGGACGATGAGGAAGTAGCCCGCGAGATCGAGCTTCTCGATGATCGCGAGCTCGTGCTCGATCTGTGCGCGGGCCTTCGGCGGCACGGGACGCCCATAGCGCTCGCCGGCCCCCTGCTCGGAGAGGCGGCGCAGTGCCGTCGACTGGGTCTCGCCGGCGGGTACGGGGAACTCGGGGAAGCGGTAGCCGAGGTCTTCGAGGTGGAACGCGCAGCGCTCGGCGACGGCGCGCGTAGCCGTGATCCACTCCGGGTGATCGGCGAAACGCTCGATCATCTCACGCCGCGGTCGCAGGTGGCGCTCGGCGTTCTTCACGAGCTTGCGGCCCGCGCGGTCGAGGCTGGTCTTGTGGCGCAGGCAGGTCAGCGCGTCGAGCAGGCGTCGTCCCTCGGGCAGCGCGTGGCGCACGTCGTTCGTCGCGACCACCGGGACGCCGAGCGACTCGGCGAGGTGCGCGCTGCGACGGGCGGCGGTCTCGGCCTCGCGGTCGAGATGACGCGAGACGTCGACCCGCACGCGGTCGCTCCCCAAGGCGGCGAGGGCGCGGTCGAGGTGGACGCGTTCGAGTGAGGCGTTGCCGCGCAGCAGGGCGATGACGTGGCCGCTGTGCTCCTCGACCTCGTCCCACGTGACCTGGCACTCCCCCTTGGCACCGCGCGTGTGGCCGCGCGTGATGAGGCGTGAGAGGTCGCGGTAGCCCTGGCGACTCTCGACGAGCAGGAGCAGGCTGGGGACGTCCGCGGCGATGCTGGGCGCGCGCGCGGCGCCGACCCCCGGTGGCCGGGACGGGGGCAGGCAGTCGCCCACGCGCAGCTGAGCGCCCACGATGGCGTGTACGCCGGCACTCTTCGCGGCCTGGTGGAAGCGCGGACTCCCGTAGAAGCCGTCCCGGTCTCCCAGGGCGACGGCGGGGTAGTCGAGTTCGGCGGCCCGCGCGGCCAGGTCTTCCGGGTTCGAGCAGGCGTCGAGAAACGAGAACGCACTGCGGCAGCGCAGCTCGATGTAGTCGGCTTCCGAGGGGGACACATCTCCTGGGGGGTGAGCTGGGGGACTCGCGATCGGGGATCGATTTTCGCTTTGTTTTCGCTTCCTGTCAATCGTCCGATTCCCCTGTCGTTCTGGCATCCTGTCGAACGTCGCCCAGGGCAAGGCAACCCGCTGCCCCGTTTCGGTCCAGGAGCGGGGTCCGCGAGATCTCGCCCCAGGTGCTCTTCGCCCGGACCTCCACGTGGCGAGGGCAGTCGAACGGAGACGGACCCACCGACGCATGCGCATTACGATCGACGGACGCGAGATCGAAGCCCGCGAGGGCGCCACGATTTTCGATGCCGCTGGTGCGGCCGGGATCGACATTCCCGTGCTGTGTCACGACCCTCGCCTCGACCCCGTGGGCGTGTGCCGCCTGTGCGTCGTCGACGTGGGCGAGCGCGTGCTCGCCGCGGCCTGCGTGCGACGCTGCGAGCCGGGCATGGAAGTCCGTACGAACACGTCGGACATCGAGGCCGACCGCGCTGTGCTCACCGAGCTGCTGATGTCCGAGCAGCCGGCCGACCACGAAGCGGACCGCCGGGAGCGCGCCTTTGGCGATAATGCGCTCCTCGCCTGCGCGAGGCGCTACGACGCCTGGGGCGACTCGCTGCCCCGCGGCGGAGGACGGGCCGACGACACGAGTTCGTCGGTGATCCACGTCGACCACCAGGCTTGCATCCTGTGCGACCGCTGCATCCGCGCCTGCGACGAGCTGCAGAACAACGAGGTGATCGGTCGCACGGGGAAGGGTCACGACTCGCGCATCGCCTTCGACCTCGACGTTCCGATGGGCCAGAGCACGTGCGTGTCCTGCGGCGAGTGTGCGGCGGTTTGTCCCACCGGCGCGCTCGTCGACGTTGCCATCGGTCCCGAGCTGCGACCGCGCGACGAGCTCGAAGCCGTCGACAGTGTGTGCCCGTACTGCGGCGTCGGCTGCGCGCTCACCTACCACGTCGACCGCGAGCGCAACGCCATCGTGTTTGCCGAGGGGCGCGAGAGTCCCGGCAACCGGCAGCGCCTTTGTGTCAAGGGGCGCTACGGCTGGGACTACGCCGCCCACCCGCAGCGCCTCCGCGTGCCGCTGATCCGGCGCGACGACGCCTATCCGAAGGGCGCGCTGTCGAAGGACGTGCGCGGCGAGCACGACGGCCGGCGCAAGCCCGGCGGCATCGTGGACTACGATGAGGTGCTGCCCGCGTTCCGCGAAGCGACCTGGGACGAAGCCCTCGACCTCGTGGCAGAACGGCTCTCCACGATTCGCGACCGCGACGGCCCAGACGCCCTGGCGGGCTTCGGGAGCGCCAAGTGCTCGAACGAGGAGGCCTATCTCTTCCAGAAGCTCGTGCGCGCCTGCTTTGGGACGAACAACGTCGACCACTGCACGCGGTTGTGTCACGCGTCGAGCGTGGCGGCGCTGCTCGAGGGCATCGGGAGCGGTGCGGTCACCACCACCTACGGCGACATCGCCAACGCCGGCGCCGCGCTTCTCGCCGGCACGAACACTACGGCCAATCACCCGGTAGCGGCGACGTTCTTCAAGGAGGCCCGCAAGCGCGGCACGAAGCTCATCGTGGTCGATCCGCGCCGCGAAGCCATCGCCGAGCACGCCGATCACTACTGCCGCATCAAGCCCGGCACCGACGTCGCCTTCTACAACGCGATGATGCAGGTCATCATCGAGGAGGAGCTCGGCGACCGCGCCTTTATCGAGGAGCGCACCGAGAACTACGACGCGCTCGCAACGCTGGTGGCCGACTATCCCCCCGAACGTGCCGGGGCGATTTGCGGCGTCGAGCCCGACGATATTCGCGCCGTCGCGCGCGCCTTCGGCTCGGCGGACAGCGCGATCGTGTTCTGGGGCATGGGCATCTCACAGCACGTCTACGGCACCAACAACGCCCGCTGCCTCATCGCACTCGCGCTGCTGACGGGAAACATCGGAAAGGCCGGCGCCGGGCTGCACCCGCTGCGCGGGCAGAACAACGTGCAAGGCGCAAGCGACGCGGGTCTCATCCCGATGGTCTACCCCGACTACCAGTCGGTCGAGGACCCGGCGATTCGCGAGAAGTTCGAGAGCGCCTGGGGGCGGGAGCTCTCGCCGCAGCGCGGGCTCACGGTCGTCGAGATCGCCCACGCGGCCCTCGAGGGCAGCGTCAAGGGCATGTACATCATGGGAGAGAACCCCTTCCTCTCCGACCCCAACGTGAACAAGGTCCGCAAGGCGCTCTCGAATCTCGACTTCCTGGTCGTGCAGGACATCTTCCTCACCGAGACGGCGGAGTTCGCCGACGTGATCCTGCCCGCGAGCTCCTACATGGAGAAGCTCGGCACGTACACGAACACCGACCGCCGCGTGCAGATCGGCCGCCCGGTACTCGAGATGCCCGGCGAGGCTCGCCTCGACTGGGAGGTCGTCTGCGACGTATCGACGCGCATGGGTTTCCCGATGGACTACGCGTCGCCCTCGGAGATCTTCGACGAGTTCGCGGGCCTCACGAACGCGTACGCAACGCTCTCTCACGACAACCTCGGTGCCGTGGGCAAGCTCTGGCCCAACCCGGATCCCGAGCGCGACGATGGTCCCGTCGTGCTGTTCGACGACGCCTTCCCCACCGAGAACGGCCGCGCAAAGTTCGTTCCCGCGGAGTGGACCGCCGCGCGCGAGCTTCCGGACGACGACTACCCCTTCGTCCTCAACACGGGCCGTCTCCTGGAACACTGGCACACCGGCGTCATGACCCGGCGCACGCGCGTTCTCGACGCCATCGCGCCCGAGGCGTTCGTCGCCATGCACCCCGACGATGGCTCCGCCAACGGCCTCTCCGACGGCGACAACGTAACGGTCGAGAGCCGACGCGGCAGCGTGACGCTGCGTCTGCGCCTCACGACCCGCGAGTGTCGCGGCGCCGTCTTCATGCCGATCCACTTTCGCGAGGCTGCGGCGAACCTCCTGACCCTCGACGAGCTCGACCCCGACGGGAAGATCCCCGAATTCAAGTTCTGCGCCGTGCGCGTGAGTGCTGCCGGCTGAGCCCGCGAGGGCGTCCCCTACCCGGTGACGTGAGCCGCCACGATCAGCGGCAGCTCGTGGGCCAGGACGATGCCCGGCGGGGCGTCGCAGACCGCGGGAATCGCGTGCACGGCCGGCATCGCCGTGACGGTACCGAAGTCTGGCGCGTCCCAGCCCTCGGGGTGGATCATCTCGATGCGACTGCGCACCGATGGCGTGCCGTCGATCTCGATCACGTAGCCGTTCTCGAGGGGCCAGTCGGGCGTCATCGTGTAACCGAGCTTCCAGATGATCGGGAGTTCGATGACCGGGCGCCCGCCGACCAGGCCCGACCAGCAGTGGCGCAGTCCCGTCGCGCAGCCCTTCTCGATGGTCATGAAGCCGAGTTCGACCTTCTCTGTGGCCTCGGCGAACTCGACGTCGTAGCGGATCTCATCGATGTCGACCGCCAGTGCGCGCGCCATCATCTCCACCGCGTCCTGAAACACACTCGTCAGCTTCTCCGCCATCGATGAGATGTCCGGGTGGTCGATCGGCAGACCGAGACCGCACTGCTCCCAGCTCTCGGCCGATGCGTAGTGGGTGCAGTCGACCGACTCGAGCACCGACACCCGCTGCACGTTGCGACACACTCCGGTGGAGATCAGCGCGAAGACATTGGCGAAGCCCGGATTCACCCCCGAGCCGTAGAGCGAGACGCCGCCGCGCCGCGCGGCGTCGTCGAGGCGACCGCGATCCACTTCGCCGAACGCGCGTCCGCTGATGATGAACGACGTCGACACGATGTTGATGCCCGCCGCGAGGATGCGCTCCATCACGTCGATATCCGGAAAGAGAGGGTTGTAGAGTACGCAGTCCGGCTTCAGTCCAATCAGCGCGTCGACGTCCGACGTGGCGACGACGCCGAGCGGGCCGATGCCGCACAAGGTGCCGACATCCTGGCCCACCTTTTCAGCGCTGTACGCGAAGCCACCGACGACATCGAGGAGCGGGTGCTCGGCCATGGCGCGAACCGCGGCCTTGCCGACGATTCCCGTCGTCCACTGAACGACCCGAAGCTTCGAGCCCGTCATCCCACTTCCCCTCCCTTCGCTCGCCTCTTCACTCGGGGTCGGGACGCTGCCCACCGCCGCTCACAGCCGTTATGCCCACTCTAACCGAAGCCCGCGCGTCGCCACCCGACCCGTGGCAGAATGCCGCGATGTCCGAGCCCGCTCCCGAGTCCCCGCCCGGGGTTCCCGAAGCGGAATCCGCGGATGCGCCGCTGCTCTTGCCGTTCCTCCTCGGAGCGGCCGGTTGGTTCGGCTCGTTCGGCCTGCAGGCGGTGCTCTTCTCGACCCTGCTCGTCGTGGAGCTCGAGGAGACGCCGTCGCGCGTTGGAGCCGCGCAGAGCGCGCTCATGTTGCCGTCCGTCGTGTTGGTTCTGTTCGGCGGTGCCTTCGCGGATCGATCCGATCGGCGGCGGCTTCTGATGACGCTCCACATCGTCGCGGGCGTGCTGGTGCTGGGTCTCGCCGCGATGGTCGCGACCGGTCGACTCGCGTACGGCGTACTGATCGGCTACGCGCTTGCAATGGGAACCCTGCAGGCGTTCATCCTGCCGGCGCGCGACTCGCTGCTCTCGGAAGTGGCGGGCGACGATCTGGGTCGTGCCGTGGCGTCGATGAACGTCACGCAGTGGGGCAGCCAGGCGCTCGGAGCGCTCCTTGCGAGTGCGACGCGTTTCGTCGGCCCCGCGGCGATGCTGGTGGTGCAGAGTTTTCTGCTCTTCACTGGTGCGCCCGCGCTGAGTCGGCTGCCCGCTGCGATCGGCCGAGCGTCGACGGCTTCGGAACGACTCTCGGTGGGTTCGCTGTTCACCGGAATTCGCGAGGTGGCGGGATCGTCGGTGCTACTCCCGACGCTCGTGCTCGTGATGGCCGTCGGCATCCTGTTCGTTGGACCCTTTCAGGTGGTACTGCCGCTGATGATGCGGGATACCTACGGCGGTGGCGTCTTCGAGATCGCCCTCGTGAGCACGATGTTCCCCTTCGGAACGATCACCGGGTCGCTCGCGATCGTCGCACGCGGCGGGCTGCGACGGAAGGGGCGCTCGCAGCTCGCAGCGCTGGGCGGCGGCGCGGTTGTTCTCCTCGTTCTGGCCTCGGGGCTTCCACTCTGGGGCACGGTCTTCGGGATCTGGCTGTGGGGGATCTTCGGCTCGGTCTTCATGATCGCGGGCCGCACGACTTTTCAGGAGAGCGCACTTGCGGCGTCACGTGGTCGTGTGCTCGCGACCTACACATTTGGCTTCATGGGCGCCGCGGGGGTGGTGGGTGCGCCGCTGTCGGGTGCGTTGGTGGCGCGCTTCGGTCCCGAGCAGAGCCTCGGGCTGCTGGGAATTGCGATGCTCCTCGTCGTCGCGAGCGTTGGGATGCTGAGCACGCTCCGGCACATCGAGTAGGTCGGAGGGTGCGCGGGGCGAGACCTTCGCGCCCGCGACGGGAAGCCCCAGCCGATTGGGGTGGAGGGGCGAAGCCAGCCGTCGGCATTTCGGTATCTTCCGCGCGTGAGTCCCACCGTCGATGGACCGCTGGTCCTCGTCGCAGAGGACGAGCCGCAGCTGCTCCGGCTCGTCGAGCGGTTGCTGCTGCGCGCCGGCTACGCTGTGGTGAGCGCCAGCGATGGCGACGCCGCGCAACAGATCTGCGCGGAGCGGGGCTCCGAGATTCGCGTCGCGGTGCTCGACGCAGCGATCGTCCCCCGCGGCGCCGGTGAGATTGCGAGGGCCGTGGCCGCGCTGCAGCGCGAGGTGGGGCTCGTGCTCACGAGTGGGGAAGCGCTCGACGATCCGCTGCGGGAGCTCTTGAAGTCCCACGACGGAGTCTTTCTCCGCAAGTCGTTCCCGCCCGAGGCGCTGCTGCGCGCTGTCGGCGAGTCACAGATCCTCGAGGTTCCCTAGACGTGGCGTCCATCGTCGTCGTCGGCGGCGGGCTGGCCGGACTGACCTGCGCGTGGCGACTCCTGCGCGCCGGCCATCAGGTGGAGGTTCTCGAGGCGTCCGATCAGCCGGGCGGTCACCTCGGTGTTGTCGACGCGGACGAACCGGAGATCGACACCGGTGAGAGCTTCGATGAGCGCTTCGACGTCAACACGCTGCGCCTGGCCCAGCAGCTCGACGTCGGCGGGGTACGGCAACCTGTTTCGGCGGGCGCCCCCCACGCGAGGGACCGCGCCGACGTCGCGGTCCTGCGCGATGGACGCCTGTACGGGGAACGGGGGCGCGGTCTCGTCGGATATCTCGCGACGTCGCTGTTGCCGCTCGGTGCGCGACTCGGCCTGGCGAGCTATGGAGCGCGCGCGTTGTTGTGGGGGCGGCGGCTGCGAATGGCGCGCGCCGAGTGGGTGCAGCGACTCGACACGACGAGCTACGCCGAAGATGCGCTTCGGTTCGCCGGCCGCGACGCGGCACAGCTCGTGCTCGGCCCGGTGGCCGAAGCGGCCACGAGCTGCCCAACATACGAGCTCTCTCGCGCCTTTGCCCTAGAGGCAGGGCTTCGCTGGTGGCTTCCCGGCAGGCCGATCGCCTTCGCGCGCGGCGGGCGGGAGCTGGTCGACGCCCTCGCCGCGCGCGTGCGCGTCCGTCGCGAGTGCGAGGTCGTTGCGGTCGAATCCGAGACCGACGGCGCGCGCGTTCGCTACCGCGTGCGCGGCGACGAGCGAAACGCGTTGGCCGACGCCGTCGTCGTCGCGGTATCGGCTGCGCACGTGTCCCGGGTCTGTGCGAAGCTCACTCCCGACGAGGCGGGGTTCTTCGAGTCCGTTCGCTACGCACCCCGGCTGGGCGTCCATCTCGTATTGGCGCCGCTGCCGGCGCCTCTGTTGAACAGGAGCTTCGTGTTGCCGCGCCGGGAGGGGCACGCGTCGATCTCGATCCGGATCGGTCGTCTCCGCGCTGACGACGAGGGTCAGCGCACCACCGTGCTCACGCTCTGGTCGTCACCCGCGGTCGTGGAGGACGATCTTCGCGCGAGCGATGGCGCGCTCGTGGAGCGAGCGCTCCGTGATCTGTCGCGCACGCCGATCGGTCGGATCGCGGTGCGGGACGCGCGCGTCTCACGTCGCCCCAACGCCGTCCCGCTCTTCTCGGTCGGTCATCCAACCCGGGTCGAGCGCTTCGTCGATCGCATCGATCGCACTCCGCGCGTCGCGTTCGCCGGTGACTACCTCGTGGCGCCGGACGTCGAGGGCGGCGTCACGAGCGGTATGCGCGCCGCCACGCGAATTGCTCGCGAGTTCGCAGCCGCGCGAACCGAGGGGTCGGCCGCGCTTCGCTGCTGATCGATCAGTCGCTCTCCAACTCCTTCACGCGCGCGCCGACGGCCGCGAAACCGGCCTGGAAGAGCAGGATGTCGTTCACGACGACGCGAGTCCCGCGCTTCGCGAGCAGCAGCGCGTGCGCGCGACCGAGACCACCACCGGCCCCCGTCACCAACACCACGCGATCTTCGAATCGCAGCTCGCCCATCGCCGCCTCGTTGCTCTACCGCGGCTCCGGATGAAACCGCGCGGCGATTGCACTACCGGCGCATCCGTTCCGGTCGCTGCACGTTCGGCCCGCGCCAGGAGAAGCTGCAGCGCGACACTTCCAGGCCGCGGATCTCGCTGAGCGAGATGGGGCGCGTGAAGCAAACGCGGGGCACCGCGCTGATCGAAGCGCCGATCGCCCACAGAACGCAGAGCGCAATCCACCAGGGCGCGAGGCTGCGGCGCGCCGCGAGTCCGATGCCGCCCGCAATGGCGACGGGAAGTGCCAGCACCGAGAGCCCGCGCAGGAGATCGAGGGAGATGCGCTGGCCGAACGGCGCGAGCCAGAGCTCGTTGAAATAGATCACCGCGAGCACCGCGGAGAGCACGGCGATGGGTCGTTGAGAGCGCCATAGCGCCCGGGCGCCGAGGCCCGCGGCGATCAGGGCCAGAGGATTCGCGAGCACGAGCAGCGGTACCCAGTTCGCCAGGTTGCTCGTGCGGCCCTTGATCAGATAGTCGACGCGCGTCAGGCGCAGCGCCTCCGGGAGCGAGCAGCCGGCGGCGAGGTGCGCGAGCTGCAGCGGCGAAGCGAGAAGTGCTCCGACCGCGAGGGAGACGAGAGCGCGCCGGTCACCCGACGCGAGCGCGAGGACTCCCCCCGCCAGCCCGAGCAGCAGCGCAGATGCCGTGTGGATCCAGAAGGTGAGTGCTACGACCACCGCCGCGCCGACGTAACGGCGGGTGTGGAGCAGGCCGAGTCCGACGCACAGAAACCCGTAGCCGGCCGCCTCGACCTTCGGGAGGCAGGCGCTGAATCCAAACGCGTATGGCGCAAGTGCGAACAGCGCCGAAGACTCGGCGGGCAGGCCGACGGCGCGCTGGAAGAAGCGGAACCCGCCGATCCACGCGCAGGCGCCGACGAAGGCGAACATCCGCGGCACGATCTCGAGCCCCACGACCGGTGCGAACACCGCACCGAACCCGTGAAACGCAGGCGCGTAGACGCTGCGGAGGGCGGGATCGGCGCCCATCGCCTCCATGAGACGCAGGTGAGCGAGGAGATCGACACCGCCGCGCAAACCGTCGGCACTCGCGAGAAGCCACGCGTGAAGCAAGAGCGCCACGGCCGCGGACGCGCGAAACAACCGATCGCCGCGATCCGCCCCCTCGGCTGCAGCGGCCCGTTCAGGGCGTCCCGGCATCGCGTCAGTCTACCGGCCCTCCCGCCCCCCCGCCGACACAACTCGGGGACACGCCCACGCTATTCGAGGAATGTCCCCAAGTCGCCAGGACGTAACCACGTCCCCAAGTCCCCAAGTTGCCCCAAGCTCGACCCGCTCGCGCCGGCGCGATTGCCGGTCGGTCGCGGATCCCACGGCTACTGGCTGGCCAGCTGTTCGGCCTGCACGAGAAGATCCTCGAGCAGTGACAAACCGCCCTTCCAAAAGTCGGGATCGGCGATGTCGAGGCCCATCTTCGAGAGCAGGGCCTCGGGCGTGTCGGAGCCGCCGGCTCGCAGGAGGTCGAGATAGCGGGGGACGAACGCGTCTCCCTGCTCGTCGTAACAGCGAAGCAGCGCCAGGACGAGCAGCTCGCCGAACGCGTACGCGTAGCAGTAGAACGGCGAGTGGACGAAGTGGGGGATGTACAGCCACCACCACGCATAGTCGTCGGACAGGTGGACCGAGTCGCCGAACATCGGCCGGTTGGCGTCCATCCAGAGCTCGTTGATGCGCGGAATCGCGAGCTCTCCCTCCTCGCGGCGCGCGGTGTGGAGGGTCTGCTCGAAGCGGGTCATCGCCACCTGGCGGAAGACGGTGGCGAACGCGTCCTCGAGCTTTCCGCACAGCAGGCCGAGCCGCACCGACGGGTCGCTCTCCTCGCGCATCAACCGGCGGAAGACGAGCATCTCGCCGAAGACGCTCGCCGTCTCGGCGGTGGTGAGCGGCGTGTCGAGCTCGAAGAGGCCTTGTTCGGCGGCGAGGAACTGGTGGACGCCGTGGCCGAGCTCATGGGCGACGGTCATCACGTCGCGCAGATTTCCCGTGTAGTTCAGGAGTACGTAGGGGTGGAGCTTCGGCAGGCTCGACGCGCAGAACGCACCGCCGCGCTTACCCGGGCGCAGCTCTGCGTCGATCCAGCGCTTGTCGAAGAAACGCTTCGCGATGGCCGCCATGTCGGGTGCGAAGTCGCCGTACGCGCCGAGCACGATGTCGCGCGCGTTGTCGAACGAGCGCGTCGCCCCTGCGGCACTGAGTGGTGCGTAGCGGTCGTAGTCCTCGAGGGAATCGATGCCGAGGATCTTCGCTTTCAAACGGTAGTAGCGAGCGACGAGGTCGTAGCGCGAAACGCAGGCCTCGATCAGCGAGTCGACGCTCTCGTCGCTGATCTCGTTTGCAAGATTGCGCGACGCGACGGGGCCAGCATAGCTGCGAAGCCGGTCGTCGACGGCCTTGTCCTGCACGAGCGTATTGAAGATGAACGCGAGGGGCCGCGCGTGGTCTCGAAGGCCGGTGGTGAGCGCGCGCGCCGCCTCCCGGCGGATGGGGCGTTCGGGCGCGTACAGGAGCGACAGCACCTCTTCCTCGCCCATTTCCCGGGTCTCGCCTTCGAGCGTTACGGAGAACGTCATCGATGCGACGAACTCGTCGAACAGGCGACTGAAGGCGCGGCGGCCCGTGTTCGCAGCCTCTTCGAGGACGCGCTCTTCCGCCTCGGAGAGGACGTGCGCCTTGTAGCGGCGCATGGAGTGGAGGAAGTGGCGTCGTTTCGCGAGCTGGTCGTCGGCGAGGATCGCGTCCGCTGCAGTGTCCTCGAGCGACACCCACTCGAGCTCGAAGAACAGCAGCGCGTTGCGGATCTGCGTGCCCCTCTCCTGGACGCGCTGCAGCAGGGCGCCGTGGCGCGGATCCGAGGTGTCCGCTGCGAACAGGAGGCTCGCGTACACGGCCGCTCGACCCACGAGCTCGTGGATCCCCTCGAGCTCGTCGACGGCGAGGGAGAGCTGGCTCGGTGAGAGCTCGCGCACGCGATCGCGGTGCGTCTTCGCGAATGCCGTCGAACGTTCGAGCCCGGCGTCGAGGTCGGCGTCGATGCTCGGATCGTCCACGCTCGTGTAGAGGTCGTCGAGGTTCCAGCGGACGCCGGTGGCGGCTCCACCCTCGGGTGCGGCTTCGGTCACGGGCTCGGTCATCGTTCCCCCTTGTGCGCGAGAGAGACGCGGATTCCGTCGTGAGCCCCCCCCCGCGCGGATCCGGCGCCGGAGGATACCGCGATAAGATCCTGGGGTGCGACGACGGGTCATCCTGCATGCGGACATGGATGCCTTCTACGCGTCCATCGAGCAACGCGACCGTCCGGCGCTTCGCGGCCGGCCGGTCATGGTGGGTGGCGACGGCCATCGCGGCGTCGTCGCGGCGGCGAGCTACGAGGCGCGCCGCTTCGGTGTCCACTCCGCGATGCCGAGCGTCGAGGCCCGCCGGCTCTGTCCGGATGGCATCTTCGTACGCGGCGACATGAAGCGCTACGCGCGCGAGTCGCGGGCGATCTTCGAGGTGTTTCGCCGATTCACGCCGAAGGTGCAGGGCCTCTCCCTCGATGAGGCCTTCCTCGACGTATCTGGCACCGAGCGCCTGTTCGGCCCCGCGGCGGAACTCGGCCATCGCCTGCGCGCCGAGGTGCGCGAGACCACACAGCTCGCGGTTTCGGTGGGGATCGCACCGGTGAAGATGGTCGCGAAGATCGCGAGCGATGTCGCGAAGCCCGACGGCCTGATCGAGGTTCTGGACGACCGGGTTCGGGAGTTTCTCGATCCGCTTCCCGTGAGCCGGCTGTGGGGCGTGGGTCCCGTGGCCCAGGCGCGTCTAGCAGCGGCCGGCTTCGAGACCGTGGGGGACGTCGCTCGCAGCGACGACGGCCTCATCGAGGCGGCGCTCGGCGAGTGGGGGCTCGGCGTGGCGCATCTCGCGCGCGGTGAAGACGTGAGCGATGTCGAGCCGTATCGCGAGCCCGTATCCTACAGCGAGGAGAACACCTTCTCGCAGGATGTCTCCGATCGGCGCACGCTCGAGAGCACGGTCATCGCGCACGCCGAATCGGTGGCGCGGCGTCTGCGCAACGACGAGCTGCGCGCGCGCACGGTCGTGTTGAAACTCAAGCTCGCGCGCCGCCGCGCGCCGGGTCCGCGCGGCTACCCGCTGCTCACGCGTCGCACCACGCTCGACACGCCGACCGACGACGGTGACGTGATCTCCCGCGCGGGCTTCGCGCTACTCGATCGCGCCGCGCTCTCCGAGCCGATTCGATTGCTCGGGGTCGGCGTCACCGGGATCCTGCGCGCACCGCACTCGGCGCAGCAGCTCTCGATGTTCGATCGCCCGGGAGGTGTCGAGCGGCGCTCGAAGCTGAACCGCGCACTCGACGAGCTGCGCGACCGTTTTGGATCGAGCGCGATCCTGCGCGGCAATCTCGAACCGGAGCGAGCGGGGCTGTCGCTCCAGATCAAGAGGGGCGAGCGCGAGGAATGATCAGCTCCGATCCTTCTCCCAGCGGTAGACGCGCATCGGTGGAACGTTCAACAGCTCCTTCTGGATGCGCGGTCTGCCGAACACCTCGCGGCCCGGGCTCTCCACGCGGTCGCGCACCGGGTAGGGGACGAACAGACCGCCCGGGTCGAGACGGGCGTTAGTCGTAGATCGCGTCGATGTCCCAACGCTTCTGGATGTGGTCGTAGCGGAGTCTCGAGACCGTTCCGTCACTGGTGAGAACATCGAAGCAGTCGTAGGCGTAGTGGCCCTCGCGTGACCACCAGCCTCCCGTGGTGCGCCAGGGGCCGGCGACCCGGATCACGCGTCCGCTGGCGATGCCGCTGCGGACCTGTTCCGGACGCCCGTGGCGGAGCTGCACCTGGGCGGGTACGGGAGGGCGCAGGGCGCGAATGGCCAGAGAGGGCCCAGCGTGGGCGCGTGGAGCCTCTCGCACACTCCCGGTCTGAAGCGGATTCAGCGGTCCGGTGGCGAACCCCGGCGAAGGGGCCTCGAACGGCATGTGCGCACTGGGGTGCGCGGGTCGCCCGGGTCGAAAGGGGCCGATCGCATAGGCGTCGGGGCGGTGGTCGTCCGCCACCTGGGGAGTCCCGACGCGTCCACTGCCACACAGGGATTCGAGCTCGCTGAGCGTGGCGCCCAGGACGGCCGGGGCGGGACCGGCGGGGCGGAACAGGTCGAGCTGATCGCTGTGGACGGGCAGCCCCTCGGTTTCGATGCTGGCCCCCGTGACCGGCCCTCCGGGAGGTCGGGCCTCGAGGGCGTGGCTGAGCAGGCGCATCAGAACCCGGAGGTCGAGGGTGGGCGCCGGGATCCCGACACGCCTCGTGTCCCGCCCCTCGCTCTCGCCTCCCGTGGTGAGCTTCACGTAGAGGTCGCCGCAGGCCAGGCGTCGCGTTTCGAGGCGCTCGCACAGTCGCGAGAGCAGGCCCTGGAGGACGAAGGCGAGCGGCTCGAGGCGTTCGACCGGATAGTCGAGGTCGATGGCCTCCGTGAGCTTCAGCACTTCGGGAACCGGAAGGGGCGGCTCCTCCACCCGGCCCCGGGCGAGGGCGATCAAGCGCATCGCCTCGGGGCCGAGCCGTGTTGCGAGCGAGCGCCGGGGCAGGGCGAGGAGGTCGCGCACCCGGTGCACGCCGAAGCGGGTGAGCACCTCGGCCAGACTGTCCGACGGATCGAAGACGTCGATGGGCAGCGGCGCGAGGAAGTTCGCGTCCGCGCCGACGGGGAGCACCTGGACCTCGCATCCGGGCGCCGACCCGGGCGCCGACGACTGGGCACGCCCCGTGGCGAGCTGGCGCGCCACGACGAGGGCGGCTGCCTGGGACGCGGCGAGGCTGACGTCTCCCGCGAGTCCGAGTCGGGCGGCACGATCGGAGAGCGCCGCGGCGAAGCCAGCCTCGGAGTGGAAGAGGGAGTCGACGCCGGAAGCGTCGAGGAAGACAGCGGCCTCGCTCCCGAAGGCGCCCGAGCTCCGAGGAGCGAGACAGGCGCGAGGGGAGAAGGCGAGGGCGACGTCGAGCAGGGCGTCGCGCGTGGCCTGTTCGAGGGCGGGGGAGGCCACCCGGACGCGAAGCGTTCCGCACACCGTGCGTGCCTGGGCGACGGAGGATCCCCGGTGTACGCCCTGGCGATCCGCTTCCGGTGAGATCGACACCACCTCGGCGCGGGGGTGATCTCCCGCCGCCACCACGAACGCGCTTCCCAGAAGCTCCGGGTTGGCGCGCAGCTCGGCCGCGAGGAGGAGGTCGGGCACGCGCAGACACGCGACCCGCACTCCGCGCTCGCTCTTCGGTCGCGGAGGCTTGGACGGGAGTTCGGGAGGCGACGGAGGGGCCTCGTCGTTCGAGGGCTCGATCGAGAGGGCGAGGGTGCGCTGCGCCGCCGGACGCCTAGCCCGCATGCTTGATTCGCGACGAAGGCAGGCCGTAGGCCTGCCGTGCGGGCAGGTGGGCTTTGCCCGCCGATCCCCCGCGAAACCGGGCGATCCCGGTTTCGAGTCCTTCGAGAAGCGCGGGAGACGTGGAGAAACGGGCCCTGGCGGGTTCGAGCTCCATCGCCAGCTCGGTGTAGGATCCCGCGATCCGCTGGTGGGACAACACGACGAGCCCAGTGCCGGTGCTGGAGGCGGCCCGTGTGAGTCGGGGCCACGTCGCGGGAGCCGGGCTCCGGGCGAGGCCCTTCGCGGTGGCGAGGTCGAGGAGGACGAGGGCGAAGCCCGACGCATCGATGAGTCGCTCCGTGCAGGTCAGGGCCTCTTTCAGGCCCGGAGGACGCACCCACAGCACCCGCTCGAGCGCAACTCCCGCGGCTTCAGCCGAGGCGGGGTCAAAGGCGTCGGCGAGGTCGACGAGGCTCGCGATCTCGCCACTGGCGGTGGCGCCGGCGAGCAGGGCCAGGGCGAGGGACGTGCGTCCCGACGAGGCGGGACCGGCGATCTCGCTGAGCCGACCGCGCGGAAACCCGCCCTCAGTGAGCTCGTCGATGGACGCGATGCCGGTGGCGAAGCGCTGGAGGGACTCGACCGGAGCGCCGCCGAGCCGCAGCTGTGGCCCGAGCTCTTCGAGCAGCGCCTCGATGGCGGTCGGGGAAGCGACCGAACGCTCTTCCGGCGGCGTCGGCGGAGCGTCGGCATGGGGAGCCAGCGTGCGAGACGTGGATGTCACGCGAGGGGAGGGGGACACCCCGGTATATTCGCCTTAGTTTCGCCTTTCTGTCAAGACCGATGGACGCGGCGGCCTTCGAGGCGCAGGCGCCCCTCGGCGAAGAGTCGGATCGCCTCGGGCACCAGCTCGCGTTCCAGCGCCTGCACGCGCGCGGAGAGCTCGTCGGGGGTGTCGTCGTCGAGGACCGGGAGGCTCTCCTGCAGGATGATCGGCCCGTGGTCGTACTCGGCGTCGACGAAGTGGACCGTGGCACCGGTGACTTTCACCCCGCTTTCGATCACGGCCTCGTGCAGGCGGCGCCCGTAGTAGCCCTGCCCCGAAAAACCCGGGATCAGCGCCGGGTGCACGTTCATGGTGCGCCCGTCGAACTTGCCCCGCGTCTCGAAGATCGACAGGAATCCGAGCAGGAGCACGAGGTCGATGTCGTAGCGGTCGAGGAGCACGTGGATCGAGTCGTTGAACGATTCGACCTCGTCGTGTTCGCGGCGCGGTACGGCAAAGGCGTCGACGCCGCGGCGCTCCGCGCGCGCGAGTCCGCCGGCGCTGCGCTTCGAGGCAATCACCACCTCGACGCGAGCTTCGAGTGCACCGCTCTCGATGCGTTCGAAGAGGTTCTCGAGACTCGTGCCCTCGCCCGACAGCAGGACCGCGAGTCGCAGGGGTGCGCTCATTGCTGCAGGTTCCGAAACACGTGACGCGTCGCCGGGCTCTTGTTCATCGTGTAGAAGTGGATGCCGGAAACGCCGCGTTCGATGAGTTCGCGACATTGCAGCGTGGCCCACTCGACGCCGACCTCCATCGTGAGAGCGTCGTCGTGCTCCACCTCTGTCAGTCGCGACTCGAGCTCCTCGGGGATGCGGGCTTGCGACAGCTTCGCGATGCGCCGATTGTTGGCCGCGCTGATGATCGGCATGATGCCCGGAACGATCGGGACCTCGATGCCCGCTTCGCGCGCACGCGCCTCGAAGGCGAAGAAGTCGGCGTTGTCGTAGAACAGCTGCGTGATGAGGAAGTGGACGCCGGCGTTGACCTTGTCGACGAGCCGAGCGAGGTCCTTTTCGGGGCTCTCCGCGAGTGGATGGGTCTCGGGGTAGCACGCGCCGCCTACCGAGAAGTCGAAGTCACCGCGGATGAACGCAGCCAGCTCGTTCGCGTAGGTAAAGGAGTCGGGCGGCGGCTCGTAGCCTTCGGGTCGGTCGCCGCCGAGCGCGAGTACGTTCTCGATTCCGCCCTCGGTGAGCTTGCCGAGGGTCTCGCGCAGCTGGTCGCGCCCCGAGCCGATGCACGAGAGATGGGCCATCGCGGTGAGGCCGATGTCGTTCTGGATCTGGATGACGATGTCGACCGTCTTGCGGCGCGTGGAACCGCCGGCACCCCAGGTGACGGAGACGTAGCCGGGATCGAGAGGCTTGAGCTCTTCGATCGTCCGGTAGAGGAGCCTGAAGCCCTTGTCGGTCTTGGGCGGAAAGAACTCGAACGAGAAGACCGGCTGATTCCGTTCGAAGAGCTCGCTGATGCGCATGGCGCGGAGTCTAACTCATCGAACTCACCCGGAACCTGCGACGCGGAGGCGTTCGACGTCGACGCGGCACTCCCCGGGCATTGACGTGTCTGGCGGGGACCGCAAGACTGCGCGCTCGGAGGTTCTGCATGTCGATCCTGGTTTCCGGTTCCGTTGCGCTCGATCACATCATGTATTTTCCCGACCGCTTCAAGGAACACATCCTGCCCGACAAGCTCCATATGCTGAACGTGTCGTTCAACATCGAGAGCCTCGTAACGCATTTCGGTGGTGTCGCGGGCAATATCGCCTACGTGTTGAAGCTGCTCGGCGACGACGCCCTGATCCTCGCCACGGCGGGCAGCGACTTCGGACCCTACGCCGAGTGGCTCGAGCGCAATGCCATCTCGCGCGATGGGATCCGCATCATCGACGACCTCCGCACCGCCCAGGGCTTCGTTACCACCGACCTAGACGACAACCAGATCTGGGCGTTCTACGTGGGTGCCATGGCGCGCGCGCACGAGGCCCGTGTGCAGGACGTCTCCCAGCCGATCGAGCAGGCCATCGTCTCGTCGAACGGTAGGGAGGCGATGGTCGAGCACGCCCGAGAGCTCAAACGTCGCGGCGTGCCGACCTGGATCGATCCGAGCCACGGACTTCCGGTCCTCAGCCGCGATGAGCTGATCGAGTTGATCGACGGCTGTGCGGGCTACGTGGTGAACGACTACGAGTGGTCGAAGACGCTCGAGCAGACAGGGCTCGGTGAGGACGAGATCGCACGCCGCTGCGACGCCGTCGTGATCACGAAGGGTGACCACGGCTCCGAGATCCGCGTCGACGGGGATACGATCGAGATCCCTCCGGTGGCCGCGGACCAGGTCGTCGATCCCACGGGCTGCGGCGATGCCTACCGCGCGGGTCTCCTCCACGCACGCGTCCGAAACCACCCGTGGGAGACCGCGGGGCGGATTGGCAGCCTACTCGGCTCACTGCAGGTGGGCGTCGAGGGACCCCAGAGCCTCGCGATCGACCTCGCGGTCGTGAAGGCGCGCTATCAGAGCGAGTTCGGCGCGAATTTCTGAGCCACCGCCGTCAGTCGACGGCGGCCTGGGGCGCCAGATCGACGCTGCCCCCGTGCATCCAGAGCACGCCGCACGCGATGTTGTCGCCCGAGCGGTGTTGACGATGCGACGCGAGGGCAAGGTCCATCACGGATCGCGCCGCGTGGAGCGGGCGAAGATCGGGCTTCGCCTGTGCGGCTCTCCGGTACGAATCGATGATCGCGGCTTCGGGGTGATCGACGCCGATTTCAACCTCGGTGAAGCCGTCGGTCGCGAGGACGATTGCGCGCGTCTCGGCGAGGTCTTCGCAGCCCGCTACGCAGCGCTCTTCGAGCGTCTGCTGCGTTTCCGACGGCGAGCCGAGATAGAAGGACTGCTTTCGGCGTTCGAACGCGAGGTCGACCACCTCCGTGGCGCCGACGTGGAAGATGTGGCTGTCGCCGATCGAGAGGTAGGCGAGCAGGCCGTCGTCGGGACGCACCAGGATCATTGCCAAGGTCGTGCGCGCGCCGTTCGGAGCCCCCTTCAACGCAGCCTCGAGGATCGCGGTGTTGAGATCGAAGAGGACTCCGCACGCCTCGCTGTGCCAGTTCGGCCGCAGGTTGAGGGAGCCCGATCCCGTCCACATCGGGGCGGCGACGCGGAGCAGCTCGCTGATGGCGATCTCAGCGGCCTGATATCCACCGTGTCCGTCCGCCACCGCGATGAGCGTGCCACCGGGTCCGTCAGCGAATGCTGCGGCGTCTTCGTTCGGATCCTTGTGCGAGTACTGTTTCTTCGCTCCTCCGATCGAGAGCGCAACCGCCGTGGGGCCCTCGGCGATGGCCGTGAAGCCACCGACAAGCGTGTGTTCGCGACCATTCAGCAGACCGGAACGCATAGTCTCCCCAGGTCGGCGGGCAGCCCCCCCTCCCACTGAGCGCTTCCCAGGACCGCCCCAAAAGGCCGCCTTCGGCGACGTTTCCACAGCGGCGCGGACGAAACGTAGTATAAATTCAGCCGCCGAAAGCGGGGTCGTGGCCGCGGGGGGTACGATCTCGAGCGTCGCCGCACGTAGCGGCTCCCTCATCGCCCAGATCCGGCCACTTCTTGCGCCGGCGACGGCGGCCATCGAGCCCCTCGAGCCCATCGAAGTTCTCGATCGGCTGCGCTCCAGCCTGGAGGAGGATTGCGCGTCGCGGCTGCGCGTCGACCTGAAGTCGGCGGCCATGCTCCCCGACGTGTCGGCCAACGGCGAGTCACTTCACCACGTCCTGCTCACGCAGGTCTTCGCGGCGCTCGACGAACACGAAGGCCCGGTCGACATCTCCGCAGAAGCACGCGGGCAGGTCGTGGCGTTTCGGGTGCACCCGGCCGCGTACGGGGAGGAGGCCCCGGCGCTCACCGGTGTTGGCCTCACGCGGGCGATCGCCACGGAAGTCCTGCGTCACTTCGGAGGTGGCATCGAGGTCGACGCGCAGGCGGCCGAGGTCGCGGTCCACGTGCCATCGATCGCTGGCACGGACGCTTCCGACGGCCCCGGCCACTAGGAGCGCGGCCCGAACCCCAGCCAAACTAACGAACTCGGTTGGCGCGCAGGATGTGGGACGGCGGCTCGCGCAGATCCCAGATCAGTCCCAGCGCGGAAAGTACACGCAGGATGTAGTACGTGACGTCGACCTCCCACCAGTAGAAGCCCTGCCGGGCGGAAGCGCAGTAGTGGTGGTGGTTGTTGTGCCATCCCTCGCCGAACGTGAGCAGTGCCAACATCCAGTTGTTTCGGCTCGTGTCCTTCGTCCGGTAGCGCCGGCTTCCCCACACGTGGGCGAGCGAGTTGATGCTGTAGGTCGCGTGCCAGAGCAGCACCGTCGATACGACGAGGCCCCACAGCACTCCGCTCCACCCGCCGATCGCAAAGCAGATGACTCCGAGCATCACGGGACCGACGATGTGCCACTGGTTGATCCACATCAGCTCGGGATAGCGCGCGAGATCGTCGACCTGCTCGATGTCGGTACCGTCCCAGCGGCCGTTGAAGATCCATCCCTGGTGCGAGTGGAGGAAGCCCTCCTTGGGCGAGTGGACGTCGATCCCGGGCTGGTCCGAATACTTGTGGTGGTGGCGGTGGTGACTCGCCCACCAGAGCGGTCCCTTCTGGGTAGCCGTCAGCCCGAGCAGAGCGAGGACGAACTGGAACACCCGGCTCGTCTTGAAGCTCTTGTGCGAGAAGTAGCGGTGGTAGCCGCCGGTGATGCCGAACATCCGCACGAAGAACATCCCGGCGCAGAGCGCCAGATCTCCCGGGGACGGTCCGTTCCACAGGGCCACGAGACACAGCGCGTGGAGGCTCAAGTAGAGCGTCTTTGGGAGGGCACCGGCGCGGGCGAACCAGCCCTCCGCCTCCGAGAAGTCCGCGCCGACCTCGCCCGGAGTCGGTGCGCCGGGACTGCTGCTCAGGGGGGACTCGATCCCGCTCTCGATCGGTTGTGCCACTTTGAACTCCGTGGTCGACGCGCCCGGTGTGGGAGATTGCAGGTCGCGCGTCTTCGGTGATGCCGCCACCCTAGGATTCCCATCGCACCCACGCACCGAAACCAATGTGAAAATTGCGTAAAACCGACTCTTCCAAGCTGCCGGGACCGCTTTCTAGGCAGGCACGGCGGGGCCTTGCGCGACGACCGACGGAACCGGAGAATCAACCGGCCCCAGCCGCGACATCCGGGCGGAAGGGGTGCAAGCTGCGTACTTCACCGGGTGATTTCGAGGGCCAGTCAATGCCGGACGCGAGGACGTCGATCCAGCGCAGCCACGAGCCGGCTCCACTGACGCCGGAGGAGCGCCGCGCCTGGGCGGAGGACGGCTTCTTCATCCGTCGATCGGTGTTCGCGCCCGACGAAGTCGAAACCCTGCGGCGGGCGGCAGAGCGCGTTGGCGCGCACGCCAGCGAGGCCGCTCACGTATGCGACGACACCTACCGCATCGATGGCAATCGCTATGCCGAAGCCGCCGGCAGCACCGTGCAGTTCGAGCACCGGTTCGATTCGAAGACGATCCGGGTGGTCGAGCCGTTCCACCATCTCGACGCCTGCTTCGACCGGCTGATCGACGATCTCCGCATCGTCGAGCCGATGTGCGGACTCGTCGGTTGCGAACGCGTCGCGCTGTTCACCGACAAGATCAACTTGAAGCGACCGCTGGAGGGCTCGGGATTCCGTTGGCACCAGGATTCGCCCTACTGGAATCACTTCTGCGATCACGTCGATCGGTTGCCGAACGTGATGGTCGCCCTCGACGACGCGAGCGAACGCAACGGCTGTTTCCGCGTGATTCGCGCGAGTCACACACGCGGCTCACTGCCCGGCCTCGAGGGCCAGGGCGAGCTGGGTCCGCTGTTCACGGATCCGGCTCACTTCGACCTCGACGCTCAAGTGCCGCTGGCCATGCCCGCCGGGAGCCTCGCCTTCTTCAGTCCGCACACCGTGCACGGTTCCGAGCCCAACACGTCGAACCTGCCGCGGCGGGCCGTGGTGCTTACCTACCAGCCCGCGGGTCATCGCATGTTCAAGGTCGACGAGGTTCGGGACGCGCGAGTCAGCGCCTAGCGGGCTCGCACTGCAAGCCCTTGAATCAGGGCGCGTACGCCGCCCGTGTCAGGGTCTTCCTCTTCACTCCCCTTCATTCGCCGCGAGGAACGCCTCGCGGAGCTCGTCGTAGGTGCGCGTGATCGGAAACTGCGGAAACTCCGCGATCACGTTGTCCGGTGGGCAAAACAGGATTCCCGCGTCCGCCGCGCCCAGCATGCTCGTGTCGTTGTACGAATCCCCCACGGCGATCGTGCGAAAGTTCAGCCCGCGCAGTGCCTCGATCGTCATGCGTTTCTGATCGTCGATACGCAGGTGGTAATCGACCACCCGGCCCTTCTCGTCCACCTCGAGGCGGTGGCAGAACAGCGTCGGAAACCCGAGTTGCCTCATGAGGGGCGCTGCGAACTGGTAGAAGGTGTCGGATAGGATGATCACCTGATATCGCTCGCGCAGCCAAGCGACGAGATCTGCGGCGCCCGGCAGTGGGGAGAGGCCGCCGATCACCTCCTGGATGTCGGGCAGGCCGAGTTCGTGTTCCGCGAGGATCTCGAGCCGGCGCTTCATCAAGACGTCGTAGTCCGGCTCGTCTCGCGTGGTCATCCGGAGTTCGTCGATGCCGGTACGTTCGGCGACGTTGATCCAGATCTCCGGGACCAGGACACCCTCGAGGTCGAGGCACGCAATCTTCACGGGATCTCCGGTGCGGGTCGTCGCGTTCCCGATCCGGGATCGGCCCGGTTCGACCCGACTGCGCTCGCCATCGGCCCGCTGCACGCGCTTCGCGCTGGCACGGCCGATGGATCGCGTGGGGGGGCTCCAGCCCCTCCGGCCGGCGCGACTGGTTTCTATCACATCGCCAGGGGTTTGGTAGAGTCCGCCGGGCGGGACCTCCCCCTCGTGGAATCGAGAGAGCTGTAGGATCCTCGGCGGAGGCCGAACGAACGTGAACGAGCTCGACGCCCTGCTTCTCGGGGTTGTCCAGGGCCTCACTGAATTCCTACCGGTCTCGAGCTCCGGGCACCTGGTCATGCTCCAGACGCTGCTCGGGATCCGGGAAGACGGGGTGATCTTCGAGATCACCGTTCACGTTGCGACCTTGGTCTCGGTGTTGATCTTCTACCGGGCTCGGATCGCGTCGCTGACCACGGGTGTCCTGCGTCGCGAGCCCGACGCGGTGCGGTATCTCGCCAAGCTGGTCGTGGCCACGTTACCCGTGGTCGTGGTGGTGTTGCTGGCCGGCGATTTCGTCGAAGCCCAATTCGACTCGCCGTCCATGGCCGGCTTCTGCCTGATCATCACCGGCCTGATCCTCTGGACCACGCGCGCGACCTCGCCCAGAGCGACCGGGGGGGAGCCGAGCTTCCGGGCTGCCCTGCTGATCGGTTGCGCGCAGGCCTTTGCGCTCCTGCCGGGCATCTCCCGAAGCGGCTCCACGGTGGCGATGGCCCTGGCCCTCGGCGTTCGACCCGTCCAGGCGGCAGAGTTCTCGTTCCTGATGAGTGTCATCGCGATCACGGGCGCCGCCTTGCGCGCGGCGCCGGACCTCGCCTTGGTCTCCGCCGACTCCGGCCTCTCCTACGCGATCGGTGGCGTCGCCGCGGGCGTATCGGGGGTCGGCGCCATCTGGCTGTTCGTCCGGATGCTCGAGAACCGCGCCCTTCACCGCTACGCGTACTACACGTGGGGCCTGGGCTCCCTCTTCCTGATCTGGCTCACCGCGACGGGCCAAATCTGAACCGCACCGGGACCGCACCGCGAAGGCCAACGCGCCGCCGGCAAGCGAAGCCGGGTCGAGCCAGACTCCGCCTGGATCGGCTCCCCGCTGACTACGGCTCGAGGATCGGGTGCAGGTTCTGCGCCGGAGTCGTCTCGCGGAGCTTCTTCAGCGCTCGCGCTTCGAGCTGTCGCACGCGTTCACGCGACAGGCCGAGCTGCTGGCCGATCTGCTCGAGGGTGTGCTCCTCCTCGCCGCCCAGGCCGTAGCGCAGGCGAAGGATGAGTTGCTCTCGCGCGGTCAGGACGCCGATCAGGTAGCCGACTCCCGAGCGCATCCGCTCGCCGTCGAGTCCACCGTCGGGCGAGGTCGAAGTTGGATCCGACACGAAGTCTTCGAGGCGCTTCTCCGTTCCCGCCACGGACGATTCGAGGGAGATCGCCTCGCGGGAAAGCAGATCGAGCGCTTCGAGCTGGTTGACCTCAGCACCCAGCGCCGGCGCGAGCTCCGCGGGGGAGGGCTCGCGGCCGAGCTTCCCGGTGAGCTCCGCCCGCACGCGCTGGCTGCGCTGCAGGCGGTCGTGCACGTGTGACGGCAGCCGGATCGTCCGCGAGTGGTTCTGGATCGCCCGAACGAGAGCCTGGCGGATCCACCAGACCGCGTAGGTCGAGAACTTGAAGCCCCGGCGGTGGTCGAACTTCTCCACCGCGCGGATGAGTCCGAGGTTGCCCTCCTGGATCAGATCCGGGAAGGAAAGCCCGAGATTCCGGTAGTCCTTGGCGATGGCCACCACGAGCTTCAGGTTGTGCTCGATGAAGCGGTTCTTCTCCGTGGTCATCCGGTCCTGGGCTTTCTCCACCCATTCGACCAGCTCCAGGAGACGCGCTCGCGACAGGTTCGCCTCGGCTTCGACCCTCTTGAATTTACGCGTACCCCGCCGCGCCCTCTTGGCCTCGCGGGCGAGATTCAAGACCTTCTGACGCAGCTCGGCGAGAACGGCGAGCGACAGGTGCGCGCTCTTCATCTCGCGAGAGACCCTGGCATCGATGCGCTCGACGGCCTTTACGTCGCCGGCCTCGATGGCCTTGTCGCGCTGTGTGAGCAGCGTCCGCAGGCGCTTCACTGCGCGCTCGACACGAGCGGCGATCTCGCCGGTCTCTTCGTCACCCACCGATTCGGAAAGCTTCGCGCCCGTGTGAGACAGTGCGCGCAGCGCGTCCCATCGCGCGATGACGTGCCGCGCACAGCAGGGGATCGCATAGAGAGCTTCGCGGAGCTCCGCCGTCGCGGCTTCGAGCTCTTTCGCGAGAATGACCTCTTCCTCTCGCTTGAGGGTTCGGGTTCCCCCGATCTCCTGGAAATACGATTCGAGCGGACGCCGCTCGCGGCCGGGATCGAGTTCTTCCGCCGCTACGGCGCGGGCAGCGCCCGGAGCCGGTCGGGTGGCGGTGGACCCAGTCGCACCTGCAGTCTTGCCTGCAGACGCAGTCTTCTTCTGCTTGTCTTCGAGTTTCACGTCCCTACCTTCGACTCGCCGTTGCGCTACCGCCCTCAAAGTCGGATACCGCGGAGGAAAATCGGTTTCAGCCGTCTATGGCGACGCTCTCGTCCCGTATGGATCTCGGCCTCTATGGGTCCGAGTGCGAAGTGAACTTTCCGGATACCCGCGTGACGCATGGGTGCGGGCAGAGGATTCCCGGTGCGGGCGGCTAACGGGTGGATGCTTGGGGGGCACCAAACGATCCAGAATAGTGGAGTCTCCAGCCTGAAATTTCCAGCATTTTTCACGGGTTTTGGCCAATAAATTTCCTATTGGTGTATTTTAACCACGAATCGTATTTTTTTTCATCCCCCATGGGTTCTGATCGGCGCTTTGTCGCCGTTCTACGTGATCCGGGTCATCCCGCAGAAGACGTAAAACCGTTTCACAGCGGTGAGTTCCGACCGAGGGGTGAACGCCACGAAGCGAATTCGGGCGACTCGACGCGCGCAGGGTCAGAAGGGCCAGACGATCGGAATGATCAGTAGCGAGATCACCGCAGTCAGGACGTCGAGCGGCAGTCCGACCCTCACGAAGTCTCCGAACCGGTAGCCCCCGGGCCCGTAGACGATCAGGTGGGTCTGGTAGCTTACGGGCGACGCGAAAGCGCAGCACGTGGCGAGGGCCACCGCCATCACGAAGGGCCGTGGGGCCGCTCCGACCTGGGCCGCCGTTGCGACGGCGATCGGGAACATGATCGTGACCGCTGCCGTGTGGTTGAGCAGCTCGGCGAGAACGAGGGCCGTGGCGTAGACCATCGCCAAGGTGACCAGCGGCCCGAAGTCGCCCGCTGCTCCGGTGAGTAGCTCCGCGACGAACCTGGCGGCACCGCTCTTCTCCATTGCGGCGGCGATTCCGAAGCCCGCGCCGATCACGATCAGGATCGACCACTGGACGCTGCGGCGTGCTTCGCGACCACTCACGCAGCGGGTCGCGACGAGCGCGCCCGCCGCGAGGAACGCGGCGATGGAGATGGGGTAGAGGCCGAAGCTCGCTGCGAGGACCATCGCGACGAGGATCGCGCCCGCAATCCAGGCGCGTTCGTATCTCGGAGTGACACCGCTGGCGACTTCGCTCACGAGGTAGAAATCCGGGCTGTTGCGGTGCGCGCGCAGGAAACCTGGCGCGGCCTGCATCAACAGCGTGTCCCCAGCCTCGAGCTCGATCGCGCCGATCTTTCCGGGGACGCGCTCGCCGTTGCGGTGCACCGCAATCACAGCAGCGTCGTAGACCGTTCGGAAGTTGGCGCCGCGAATGGACTGCCCGATGAGCGGCGACGACAGTGAGACCACGGCCTCGATCAGGTTGTGGTCGCCGGGCTGATGCGCCAGAACCTCGGTTTCCGTCGCTGGAACGAGCCCCCGGATGCGCTGCAGCTCGATGATCGTCGAGACCACGCCGGCGAACACCAATCGGTCTCCTGCGGCGATGAGCTCGTCGGGCGCGACCGGCGTGATGATGTGACTGCTGCGGTCGATCTCGACGACGAAGAGACCCGGCAGCGCGCGCAGCCCGGCCTCGTCGATGGTCTGTCCGATCAGCGGACACTCGGGCTCGACGATCATGGACGCCGTGTACTCGCGCCGGCGCGCGCCGAGGTGGTCTGCGAGCTGCTTATGGTCGGGCAGGAGCTTCGGCGCGACGTACACCAGGTACGCGAGTCCGGCGATGGAGATCGGCACGCCGACGCTCGCGAGTTCGAAGAATCCGATCTCCGGCATCCCGGCGTCGATCACGAGGCCCGCGATGACGAGGGTCGTACTCGTGCCGATCACGGTGGTCGTGCTGCCGAGAATCGACGAGTAGCTCAGTGGGATGAGGAAGCGGCTCGGCGAGTGGCCGCGGCGCCGCGCCCAGTCGATCACCACGGGCGTCATCATCGCGACGATCGGCGCGTTGTTGAGAAACGCGGAGAACGCGGCGACCGGGGGGCAGATGCGCGCGAGTCCCGTCCACTCACTGCGTGCCGAAGCCAATACGCGCCCCACCGTGAGCTCGAGCGCCCCCGTGTCGCGCAGTGCCGCCGAGACCACGAACAAGACGCCCACCGCTGCGAGAGAGGGGTTTGCGAAACCGGAAAACGTCTCCGCGGGGGTGAGGATTCCGAAGGCGGCGAGCGTGAACAGCGCAGCCATCATGATCAGGTCGGGCCCAGCGACTTCGCGAACCATCCCAACCAATGCCAGGAGCACCACTGCGAGAGTCAGCCAGCCCTGCCAGTCCATCTCCGTCCCCGGGACCCGATTTTGAAGGTTCGGGCGAACCTCCAGGTCGTTGTGGCGGTGCAGCGCGGCACGATACACGAACATCCGCCAAACTGTCGGCGTCTTGGTGAACATCAACGAACAGCGCATGAGCGCCGCTCCCTTCTCGGAGAAGGCCTTCTACCTCGCGGAGTTTCGCGGGCGAACGCTTGCGATCGCCGCGCCGAAGGAGGTCTTGCACGAAGCTACGGCACTCGAGTCCGTGCTGAAGGAGCTCGAGCTGAACGATACGCGCGTGGTGCTGATCTCGAACGCTGGCGACGCGCTGCGCGCACAGACCGGCGCCGAGGCGCTTCGCGGCGACGAGCCGCGACTCGAAGGGCGCGTGTGGCGCGGTCTCTCAGCATCGCCGTGTGTCGGGGTCGAGACCGATGCCGCCGGTGGCTTCGAGGCCACCACCCGAGATGTCGCGCTGCGTTTGCGCGTATCGAAGCTCCTGTGGATCGATGCGGGGGGCGCGCTTCTGCGCGATGACGGCCGGCGACACAGCTTCGTCGACATCGACGAGCTCCGGGCGCTGCTCGAGCGGGAACCCGCGGACTCGCGAACGCCGCTGCTTCGAGAGACCCTCGCCATGCTCTCGGCCGGATTGCCGGCCGTGAACCTCTGCACGCTCGAGGGACTTGCCGACGAGCTCTTTTCCTACGAAGGTTCGGGAACCCTCTTTACCGTGCGGCGCTATGTCGAGGTGCGTCAGCTGGGCATCGACGACTTCGATGCCGCCTGGGACCTCGTCGCGCGCGGCGTCGCGGAGGGCTTTCTGGCGCCGCGCACTGAGTTCGAGATCGAGCGGG
Source organism: Myxococcales bacterium (assembly GCA_013215605.1). Lineage (GTDB taxonomy): Bacteria > Myxococcota_A > UBA9160 > UBA9160 > SMWR01 > JABSQW01. The sequence continues at coordinate 9,694 of JABSQW010000026.1, read as the reverse complement.
TGCTCGCCTGCGGGATCGGGGCGTTCGTCGAGGGGCGGCATCTCGCGGGCATCGGCGCGCTGTTGCCGTGGGAGGTCGGCGGACCGCCGGTCGCCGAGATTGCTTCGCTCTACACACTGACCCGTTTCGTCGGCGAGGGCGTTGGCGGGCACCTCGTCCGGTTCGCCGTCGATCGCGCGAGAGACCAGGGCTGCGCGTTCGTCTTCGCCTGCACGACGTCGGATCGCGTGGTGGCGTTTTTCGAACGCCACGGCTTTCGCCAGGTCGACCCCTCCCGCGTCCCCGTGGAGAAGTGGCGCGACTACGATCCGGCGCGTCGCTCGCAGGCCCGCTGTCTCGCAACCGACCTGTAGCCGACGCCCCCGATTGAGAGGAAGCCGCAAGGAGCGCGTGGTATAAGGGGCCATGCCCAGCTACTGCGCACGGCGCAGCGCCACGCATCCGGAGCCTGCTCGTGGCTAATCCCGGCCGGACGAAGGACTCGCTGTCGCGGGAGCTCTCGGAGGCGCGCCGGACGCTGAGCCAGGCCCTCGAGGCGACGGCATCCTCGGCGTTGGGCGATCCCTCAGACAGCGACGCGCACCACAGCTACGTCCTCGAGCAGACCGGCGCGATGATGGTCGAGATGGGTCCGGACCGTCGGATCACCTACGCGAGCGCCACGAGCGAGTCGATCCAGGGATTCACACCCGACGAGCTGATCGGAGACGACTGGCTAGAACGCGTCCACCCCGATGACCTGGGATCTCTCTTCGACTTCGCGGGACAGCTGAGCGATCCGAAGCAGAGGCCGAAGGCGCTCTTTCGCATACGCCACCGCGACGGCCATTGGGTGTGGCTCGATGCCACGGTGGTGCTGCGGTATCGAACCGACGACGGCGAGGTTCGCAGTGTTTCGTTCACGCGCGATGTCTCCGAGTCCAGACGTGCGGCGCTGGAGCTGCGCGAGAGCGAAGAACGCTACCGCCGCGTAGCCGAGGCGAGCCGAGACATCATCGCCGAATCGGATCAGCACGGAAATCCGCTCTACTTGAGCCCGATCGCTGCCGACATGTTCGGCATCCCGGTGGAAGAGCAGCTTCGGGAAGATGCCTTTGCCAGGGTCCACCCCGACGACCGCGAGGATGCCGCCAAGGTCTTCGCCGAAGGCATGGCCCGGGGACGCATGGAGCTGCGGCGCCCTTATCGGGTCCTCCACAGCGACGGCTCGTGGCGCTGGATTCGGGGGTCGGGAATGCCGTACCAGCGCGCCGACGGCAAGACCGCCTACCTCACCGTGGCTCGGGACGTCACGGAAGCGGTCGAAGCCGAGATCGAGCGGAGGCAGCTGCAGCTGCGAATGCAGCACGCGCAAAAGCTCGAGAGCCTCGGCGTGATGGCTGCCGGTATCGCCCACGATTTCAACAATGTTCTGACTCCGATCCTCGGCGAGGCGAGTCTCGCGGTGGGCGAACTCCCCGAAGACTCGCCGGCGCGCAGGCAGGCTGAGAAGGTCCTGAGAGCGGCGCACCGCGCGGCGGCGCTCACGAACCAGATGCTCGCCTACACGGGCGAGGGGCCCCTGGCGATCGACTCGGTGGATCTCGGAGAGCTGGCGGAAGAGATCGCGGATCTGCTCGCCAGCTCGGCCCCCGCTTCGACCGTCGTCACGTGTGAGCTCGACGACTCGCTGCCGCGTGTCGAGGGAGACGCGTCGCAGCTCAGTCAGGTGGTCATGAACCTGATCACGAATGCGTCCGAAGCGGTGAACGACGCTGGAGGCCGGGTCGCGATCCGAACCGGCACCGTCACGCTCGATCGCAAAACGCTGGCCAACACCGTGCTCGGTGACGCCCTCGAGCCCGGGCGTTTCGTGTACGTCGAAGTCGCCGACGACGGTTGCGGTATCGACGCCGCCACTCTCGAGCGTATCTTCGACCCGTTCTTCACGACGAAGTTCACCGGGCGTGGACTCGGACTGGCCGCGGTGCTCGGCATCGTCCGAACGCACGGGGGCGCCATCGAGATCGACACGAGGCGGGGCGAGGGGACGCGCATCGTCGTGTACTTCCCGCCGTCGGCGGTGCCCGCCAGCGAGACGCCCGTCGAATCGGTATCGCCGATCGGGGAGTGGACGTCCCACGGCACCGTGCTCGTGATCGAAGACGACCCAGGGGTTCGCGCGTTCACCGAAGACACCCTGAGCCGCGCCGGGCTCGACGTCCTTGCGGCGGCGGACGGACGCGAGGGTATCGAGACGTTCCGCAAGCACAAGGACCAGATCCGTCTCGTCCTGCTCGACCGCACCATGCCGGTCACCGGTGGCGCGGAGGCCTTCGAGGCGATCCGCACGCTAGATCCCGAGGCGCGCGTCGTGCTCGTGAGCGGCTACTCGGAGGAGCACGCCGCGAGGCGGATCACGCGTCGGGAGCTCTCGGGGTTCCTGAAGAAGCCGTTCCTGCCGGAGGAGTTGTTGGGGGTGGTGCGAGGTGCCCTGCGCGAAACAGCGGAAGGCGTCGAGTGAAGCGGACGCGACGTTCGTCGAATTCCCGGTCAGCCAACCGAGTGCAGAGATCGTCGAGTTTCGCGGCGATGCAATGTGCCGGAGCCCGGCGAGCGTGGCCGATTTCTCGGCTTCTTCTCGCCGGGTGACGACCGATGGAATCGGGCGTCCGTGGACTATAAGCCGGGTCCTGTTCCGCGATCCGGTTGCCCGAGACGCGGCGAGGATCATTCATCTAGGCGACGCATTGCTGCGCCACTCAAGCGCTCTCACCCGCATGCTGCGCAAGCCGCCTCTCGGCGGACTGCGATCGGGCGGGCCACCCTCGACAGCTTGCCTATTCGAGCTTGCTCCGGGAGGGGCTTGCTCCGCCGCCGGTCACCCGGCTGTCGCGCGTGGGCTCTTACCCCACGATTTCAACCTTGCCTGTGCCTCCGCCCGGTCCGCCTCTCAACGGGTGCGGGCCTCAACGGCCATCGGCGGTGTCGTTTCTGTTGCGCTTTCCCTCGGGTCGCCCCGGGTCGCCGTTAGCGACCTCCCTGCCCTATAGAGCCCGGACTTTCCTCCCGCGGACGGTGCTTGTCCGCCGGCGATCCTCCATCCACCTCCGGCACACACAAAGCTAACCGCCCCGTGCGCACCGGGGCAACCCGTCCGCCGAGACCGGGTCCCCGATAGCAAGCGCCGGCAGGCGCGCCCAGTGAGCCTTTGGCGAACGAAGCCGGGTCGATCCGGGCTTCGGGGCCCGGATGGGGTCTCCAAAGCTAGACTGCGCGGCATGCGAGCCATCACGATCGAGAAGAACGGCGACGAGCGCGTCCTCCGCCTCACCGAGCTGCCGCAGCCGAGCCCCGGGCCGGGTGAGGTGCGCATCCGCGTCGTGGCGTCGGCGGTCAACCGGGCCGACCTGATGCAGGCGCGCGGCCTCTACCCGCCGCCGGCTGGAGCGCCCGAGACGCTCGGCCTCGAGTGCGCGGGCGCGATCGCCGAACTCGGCGCGGGAGTGGACGGGTTCGCCGTCGGCGACCGCGTGATGGCGTTGCTCGCGGGAGGCGGATACGCGGAAGAGGCGATCGTGCACGCGGGCTCGCTGATCTCGGTCCCAGACGACCTCCCCCTCGAGCAGGCCGCCGCCCTCCCGGAGGTCTTCCTCACCGTCTTCCTCAACGTGTTCCAGCTCGGTGGGCTCGCGGAGGGCGGGACGGCGCTCGTTCACGGCGGCGGCAGCGGGATCGGTACGGCGGCGATTCAGCTGATCCGCTGCGCGGGCGCGATGTCCGTGGTGACTGCGGGGTCCGACGAGAAGTGCGCGCAATGCCTCGAACTCGGCGCTGACGTCGCGGTCAACTACCGTTCGGGCGACTTCGTCGAGGCGGTGTCGAAGCACACGTCGGGACGCGGCGCCGACGTGGTCCTCGACTCGATCGGGGCGAAGTACTTCGAGAAGAATCTCGCGAGCCTCGCCCTGGGCGGGCGGCTCGTGCTCATCGGGCTGATGGGCGGCGCGCAGAGCGAGATCAACCTCGGCCTCCTGTTGACGCGCCGACTGCAGGTGATCGGCTCCACCCTGCGGGCTCGTCCGGTCGCAGAGAAGGCTGCGATCGTCCGAGGCTTCGTCGACCGCTTCGGCGAGGCGCTTCGCGAGGGGCGGATCCGCCCGATCATCGACCGAACGCTCCCGCTGGCGGACGCCATGGAGGCACACCGGGTGCTGCAGGCGAGTGAGCATTTTGGGAAGGTCGTGCTCGTGACTTGAGCTATATAGCTCTGCCCCTTCCCAGCAGACCACCGACCACAAGGAGCGGGACGCGATGGCCGCAGTCGAGCGGACCCTTTCGATCATCAAACCCGACGCCGTGAGCAAGGGGGCCACTGGCGCGATCCTGTCCCGATTCGAGGACGCTGGGCTGTCGATCCTCGCGCTGAAGAAGATCCGGCTCAGCGAGGAGCAGGCCCGCGGCTTCTACGCGGTCCACAAAGAGCGGCCCTTCTACAGCGACCTGGTCGAGTTCATGAGCTCGGGAGCGGTCGTCGTGAGCGTGCTGGAGGGACCCGACGCCGTTTCGAGGCACCGCGACCTGCTCGGGCCCACGAATTCCAACGAGGCGCCGAAGGGGACCATTCGGGGCGATTTCGGCACCGACATCGAGCGCAACGCGGGCCACGGTTCGGACGCGCCGGAGACTGCGCGCATCGAGATCGCGTATTTCTTCAACGCAACCGAAATCCTGGCACCGGTGGCAGCGCTACCCGCCTGAATCCCTCGCCTCGCGTCGGGCATTCACCTGCGGCCAACCCCCGGATTTCTCCCGGAGTACAGCGGATCCGCGTCCAGCTTGGGGTCGGGGCGGAAGGTTCCGTGGGCCGCGGGAAGGCCCCGGAGGTGCCGGATCAGGCGTAGGTACGTGCCATCAGGAGCATGAGGCCAACGTACGTGAGGGTGAGCCAGAAGCTGTGGTTTCGAAGAGCGCGTGACACGGGTGGCGATCCCTCTCATGAATCCTGAGTTCGACAGCCTCGAGCCGTAGCGAAAATTGCTGCGCGGGCTCGGGTACACACTCTGATTCGAACTTTTTCGCGAACACTTGAGTGTTAGCACACGATCTAATGCCGTTTGGTGAGCATCATCACAAAAAAAACCCGTCCGACAGCGGCCGGGCGCCTGGGAGAGGGGTTTCGAATGAGTTTGCGGGAGCGCCTGGACACGGACATGAAGGACGCGATGAAGAGCCGCGACGCGCTGCGCCTCGAGACCATCCGCAGCGTGCGCGGCGCCGTCCGGAACCGGGAGATCGAAGACGGTTCCGAGCTCGACGACGGCGGCATCGAGCGGGTGATCCGCAGCCTCGTGAAGCAGCGCACGGACGCGATCGAGCAGTACGGGGCCGCGGGACGCAGCGATCTGGTCGACAAAGAGACGTCCGAGCGGGACATCCTGCTCGCCTATCTGCCGGCGGCGCCCGACGCCGCGGACGTCGAGCGCGTGGTGGCCGAGGTGATCGCCGAGGTCGGCGCGACCGGGCCCCGCGACATGGGGAAGGTGATGCGGCCCGTCCTCGAGCGCCTGGGGGCGGCTGCGGATGGGAAGCGGGTGAGCGAGGCGGTCAAGCGGCTGCTTGCGGGCGGCGGGTGACGGCTGGGGCGGCTCGCAGGGCCGGGGGATCGCAAGTCGGCGGGGTCGAGCGCCGCGCTCGCTGGCCGCGGGCGCTAATGGCCTTCGAACCTCGGATCCCGCTTCTCCGCGAGTGCGGCGAGGCCCTCGCGGATATCGGCCGTGGTGAAGCAGAGGCCCTGCTCGCTGGCCTCGGTGTCGAGCTGATCGGTGAGGCTGGCTCCGAGGCTCCTCGCCAGTGAGCGCTTCGTTCCGCGGACCGCCACGGGCGCGCAGCTGGCGATCTCCGCGGCGATCCGGTTCACCGCGCCGAGCAGATCGTCGGCGGGGAATGCGCGGTTCACGAGCCCGATGCGAGCGGCCTCCTCCGCGTCGAAGATGCGGCTCGTGTAGAGGAGCTCGGCGGCCACGGCCGGTCCCACGATGCGCGGCAGCGTCCAGCTGGCGGCCATGCCCGGGTGAATGCCGAGGCGACCGAAGTTGGCGCCCATCCGCGCCGACACGGCTGCGAAGCGCATGTCGCACGCGAGGGCAACGCACAGCCCGGCGCCGATCGCGTGTCCGTTGATCGCCGCGAGAGTCGGGCAGGGGAGATCGCGCACCGCGAGGAACAGGCCGTAGAAGCTGCGCATCGTGTCGCGGATCGGCTGGATCGCGCGGTCGCCGCCCTCGGCACCGCGGTCGGCGAGACTGTCCAGCATCGCCCTGTCGCCGCCCGCCGAGAACGCGCGACCGGCCCCCGTCACGATCACCGCGCGCAGCGACTCGTCGCCACGAAGTCCGGCGACGCGCTCCGCGAACGCCTCGCCCATGGCGCGCGTCATCGCGTTCAGGCGTTCCGGCTGGTTGAAGGTGAGGGTCGCGACGTCGCCGTCGCGTTCGAGGAGGACGAGGGCGGTCGGCATCGGGCGAGACTGCACGAGCCGAGCCCGCCCGGCAAGCTCCCACTCGCGCGCACCCCGAACGCCAGCGGGCCCCGGGATTTTCCCGGGGCCCGCCGTCAACACCGCGACGCCAGAGGCTGCGCCGCCCGACCGTCAGTCCGCCGAACGCCGCAGGACCCCGGGCTCGTCACGGTCGTCGTCGTCGCCGTCCGTCTTTCCGCTGCGCCGCAGGAACGTCGGCACGTCGAGCTCGTCCTCGAACGGCGAGAGGAACTCGTCGCCCGCGTTCTGCGTCCGCTCGGGCGACGGATCCGCGTGGAGCTCGGAGTCGTGCCGCGGCTCCGAATCGCGCATGGGCGCCAGCTCCACCTGCGACGCTGCCGAGCGGCGTTCCCCGGCAGGTGTGCTGCCCCAGCTGTCCTGGAACGGCGGGGGCGACTCGCGGCGAAGTGGGGTGACGTTGGCGACGTCGTCCCAGCTGGCGTCGCTGCGGCGCTCGCTGCCGTGTTCCCGCTCGCGACCGCGGCGCACGCGTTCGCTGTCGAGGCCCGTGGCGATGACCGTCACGCGCATCTCGTCCTGGGGCATGGTGTCGTCGATCACCGCGCCGAAGATGATGTTCGCATCCTCGTGAGCGGCCTCCTGGATCAACGTCGACGCCTCGTTGACTTCGAAGAGCGTCAGGTCCGGCCCGCCGGTGATGTTGATCAGGACGCCGTGGGCGCCGTCGATCGACAGATCCTCGAGCAGCGGACTCGAGATCGCCGCACGCGCCGCATCCACGCCGCGCTCGTCCCCCGTCGCGATACCCGTCCCCATCAGCGCCACGCCCATCTCGTTCATGATCGTGCGAACGTCGGCGAAGTCGAGGTTGATGAGGCCGTGGATCGTGATCAGGTCCGAGATGCCGCGCACCGCGTTGAACAGCACCTCGTCTGCGAGCTTGAAGGCGTCCTGCATGGCCGTGCCTTTTCCGGCCAGAGCGAGCAGGCGCTGGTTCGGAATGGTGATCACGGTGTCGACGACACGGTGAAGCTCGTCGAGCCCACGCTCCGCGTGCCGCATGCGGATCTTGCCCTCGAAGATGAACGGCTTGGTCACGACACCGACGGTCAGCGCGCCCGCCTCGCGGGCGATCTCCGCTACGACGGGTGCCGCACCCGTGCCCGTGCCGCCGCCGAGGCCGGCCGTCACGAACACCATGTCCGTGCCCTCGAAGGCCTCGCGCAGACGATCGCGATTCTCGAGTGCCGACGAGCGACCCTTCGTCGGGTCGGCGCCGCAGCCGAGGCCGCGCGTCTCCTCGCTTCCGAGCTGGAGCTTCATCGGTGCGAGGTTGTGCTGGAGCGCCTGGGCATCGGTGTTCGCAGCGATGAAGTCGACGCCCTGCAGGCCGGCGGTGATCATGCTGTTGATGGCGTTGCCGCCGCCGCCGCCGACGCCCATCACCTTGATGCTCGCCTTCTGGATCGAGTTGTCCTCGAACTCCAGCAGCCCGTCGCCCAAATCGTCGCCGATCTCGAGCAGGTCGGCGTGTTGAGCATCCCCCAGAGCACTCCCAGCGAGCGCCTTCTTGGAAACCCGCGTTTTGTCGTTCCGACGCGTCTTCTTCGCCATCACTCAATCCCCCCCCGAGCAGTCGTCAGACCGCGCGGAATGTATCATGAAACCGTTTTTTTGTGCGACCTTGCAGCGTCTCTTTCCGATCCCCCCGGGGACTCAGAGTCGCCACCCCTACTCGAAATCCCCGTAGAACCAGTCGCGCATGCGCTGTTTGACCCGTCCGAAGATCCCCTCGTCCCGGATTCGGAAACGGGTCCACGGGCGCCCGTGCATCTGGTTGCTGCCGAAGAGCGCGAGACCCACGCCCGTGGCGAACATGGGTCCGCGAACGACGTCCTGGAGGCCCCCGATGTGGCTCGGCGTCCCCGAACGGACCGGCGCCTCGAAGATCTCCTCCGCGAGATCCGCGAGACCCTCGAGGGCCGAACAGCCGCCCGAAAGGACGACGCCCGACGGGATCTTGTCTTCGAGGCCCTCCTTCACGAGCACCTGGCGAGCGAGCGTCAGGATCTCGTCGACGCGGGGCTCGATGATCTCGCACAGGACCTTGCGCGAGACCTCTCGCGGTCGGCGTCCGCCGACGCTCGGCACACTGATCACGTCGTCGCTCGTGAGGTAGCGCGCCGTCGCGACGCCGAAGCGCTTCTTGATGCGCTCCGCCTCGTCGAACGGTGTGCGAAGTCCCACCGCGATGTCGTTGCTGATGTGGTAGCCGCCGAGGCCCAACACCGACGTGTGTTTGATCGAGCCGTCGGCGAACGCCGCGATGTCCGTGGTGCCGCCGCCGATGTCGATCAGGCACACGCCGAGGTCGCGCTCATCATCCGACAGCGCGGCTTCGGCCGACGCGAGCGGCTCGAGCACGATGTCCACGACGTTCAGGCCCGCCTTGTTCGCGCACTTCACGATGTTCTGCGCGCTGGCGACGGCCGCGGTCACGATGTGGATCTTGGCCTCGAGCCGCACGCCGCTCATTCCGAGCGGCTCGCGGATGCCATCCTGATCGTCGATGATGAACTCCTGGGGGATCACGTGGATCACCTCTCGGTCCATCGGGATCGCCACCGCCTTTGCCGCATCGATCACGCGGTTCACGTCGCTCTCGCGCACCTCGCGGTCCTTCACCGCGACGACGCCGTGCGAGTTGATGCCGCGGATGTGGCTGCCCGCGATGCCGGCGTAGACGGATGAGATCTCACAGTCCGCCATCAGCTCCGCTTCCTCGACCGCGCGTTTGATGGAATCGACGGTCGCGTCGATGTCCACCACCACACCCTTGCGCAGGCCCTTCGACGGATGCGTGCCGATGCCGACGACGTCGACGCCGTTCTCCGTCTGGGCCGCCACGATCACGCAGATCTTGGTCGTCCCGATGTCGAGTCCGATGATCAGGTCTTCTCTTCTGGCCATTGTCGTTCCCCCCTGTGTGGAGCACCGCCGGATCACCCGGTCGGCGTTCCGTTGGACGGCGCGACGCGTCCACGCCGCACCGCCGCTGTTGCCGCGCTTTTCAAACGCGGCGTCTGCAGGACCGCCTGGTCCGCAAAACGAAGATCGATACGCGAGGCGCGCTGCACCTCGGGAAGGTTCGCTGCGAGGAGCAGCGCGAGCTGCGCGAGGCGTGGCTCCTGCTGTGCGGGCTCGTCGCGCCCG
>JABSQW010000258.1 GCA_013215605.1 Myxococcales bacterium | reverse complement strand
TCGCCCTGGACGATGACGTCCTCGAGGGCAGCGTAGCGATCCCCGTCGAAGTTCTGCTCGGCGTTGGCGAGGATGGCCTCCTTCTCCACCATCGCCTGCCAGAGATCCGCGTTGCCCATCATCACGACGTCGAGGATGCGGTCGTTCTCGTAGCGGTAGTGGTCCTGGCGGAGCACGCCGACACGCGCGCGCTTCGCGACCGTCGTGTCGCCATCGCTCGGGCTCTCGTCGCCGCTCAGGATCCCCAGCAGGGTCGACTTGCCGGAGCCGTTGGCACCGACGATGCCGTAGCGCTCGCCCGTGTTGAACTGGAGCGAGACGCCTTCGAAGAGCGTCTGGTCTCCGAAATGTTTGGCGAGATTCGAGAGGTTGATCATGGCGGCGGGAGGGTATCAGCGCGATTCCCCCCGTCGAGCCTACCCCGCTCCCCCGTTTCAGAGCCGGGTCTTCAGCCCTTCCTGCGAAACTGGGCGAAGTCGGGCTCGCGTTTCTGCAGGAAAGCCGTGATGGCCTCGACGTTCTCCGGCGAGCCGGCGAGCTGCGTCATGCCGGCGTCCTCGACCTTGCGGGCCGCTTCGATCCCCGCGGCGTGTGCCACCTGCAGCGTGCGCTTGATGCCGCGCAGCGCCGACACCGGCCACTGCGCGATTTCCCGGGCCTTCGCCAGCGTTGCGTCCTTCACCTCCGCGTCCTGGAAGACGCGAGCCACCAGACCGAGCTCGAGGGCGCGGGCGGCGTCGATCCACTCGGCGCTGAACATCACCTCGTTCGCGCGTTGTCGACCGATATTGGCCTGCAGGGTGTAGCTGCTCGCGATCTCGGGTACGAGGCCGAGGTTCGCGAAGGGGAGCCGCATGCGCAGACTCTCACCCGCGTAGACGATGTCGCACGCGACGGAGATCGTGCAGCCCCCTCCGATGGCCACGCCCTCGACCGCCGCGAGCAGCGGCTTGTCGAATGCGAAGATCGCGTCGACGCAGGCGAAGAAGGCGCTGGGCTTGCCGTCGGCCCGCGGCGGGGACGCTTCGCCCGCGAACGAGGAGAGGTCGACGCCGGAGGAGAAGTTGCCCCCGGCGCCGGTGATCACGGCTACCGCCACGCGTGGGTCCTCGCGGGCCTCGTCGAGCGTGCTCGCGAGCCGATCCCACTGGGCCTCGTTGAAGGCGTTCTTCTTGTGCGGACGGTTGAGCGTCACGAGCAGGACGCCGTCGTCGCCGATCTCCTGCAGAACGGGGGATTCGTCGCTCATCGTGGCTCCAGAGGGTTCGGGTTCCAGTGTACTCGGACCGGGACCGCGGGCTACCGTCCGGAACGGATGGAAGAATCACCCGACATCGCGGTGATCGGCGCGGGGCTGGTGGGACTCGCGTGCGGCGCCGAGCTCGCACGGCGCGGGCGACGCGTGGTGATCCTCGAGCGTCACGGCGAAGCGGGCCAGGAGACGTCTTCGCGCAACAGCGAGGTGATCCACGCGGGGATCTACTACCCGGAGGACTCGCTCAAGGCGCTGTGCTGCGTCGAAGGGCGGGACCTCGTCTACGCGCGCTGCGCGCGCGACGGAGTGCCGCACCGACGCATCGGGAAGCTGATCGTCGCCACCGAGCAGGACGAGGTGGCGGCCCTCGAGGTGATCGCTGCGAAGGCGAGCGCGAACGGCGCGAGGGTCGAGTGGCTCGACGCGGCGGCGGTGGCCCTGCGCGAGCCGCGGGTTCGCGCGGCGGCGGCGCTGTGGTCCCCCGACACGGGAATCGTCGACGCCCACGCGTTGATGCGCAGCCATCACGCGGAGCTCGACGCGGCGGGAGGGGTGATCGCGTTCGGAACCTCCGTCGTCGGGCTCGCGCCCCGCAGCGGCGGATGGCGCGTCGAGACGCGGGACGCTGACGGCGTCGCGTACGGGCTCGAGGTGTCCGTCGTGGTCAACGCGGCGGGCCTCGGGGCGAGCGATGTCGCGGCGCTCGCAGGAATCGACGTCGACGCAGCTGGCTGGCGGATCCACCCCTGCAAGGGCGACTACTTCAGTGTCGCCCCCGCGAAGGCATCCCTCGCCCGCCACCTCATCTACCCGGTCCCGGCTGGCCCCGGACTCGGGATTCACGTCACGCTCGATCTCGGTGGGCGGCTGCGCCTGGGTCCGGATACGGAATACGTCGATGCGATCGACTACGGGGTCGACCCCGCGAAGGCGCCAGCATTCGCGCGGGCCGCGCGTCGCTACCTCCCCGACCTCGACGTTTCGGACCTGCAACCCGAGATGGCCGGTATTCGCCCAAAGCTGCAGGGCCCCGGCGATGATTTTCGCGACTTCGTCGTGGAGGAAAGCAGCGACCGCGGCGCGCCGGGAATGATTCATCTCGTCGGTATCGAGTCGCCCGGACTCACCGCCGCGGAGTCGCTTGCGCGGCGCGCGGCGGCGCTGATTTCCGTTGGGTGAGCGGTCTGTGAGATGATCCCCGCGCGATTCCGGGAGGGCGATGCGTGACGCACACAGGACAGAAGATCCAGGACCGTGCGGCCATCGCCGGGATCGGCCGAACTCCCTACGGGAAGGCGCTCGGGCGGTCCGAGGTCGACATGGCGTTCGAAGCGATCTTCGACGCGTGCGAAGACGCGGGCATCTCGCCTCGCGAGATCGACGGCATCGTGCGCTACGACATGGAGAGCGTCGACGAGGAGCAGCTCCTGGCCGGCCTTGGAAATCCGGACCTCTCCTACTTTCTCGGAACCGGTTGGGGGGGCGGCGGCGCCGCGGCCGTGCTCGTCCACGCGGCGGTGGGCATTGCGTCGGGAATGGCGAACACGATCCTCGTGTACCGATCGCGAGCGCGCGGCAAGCAGTCGGTGTTTGGCAAGGCGTCGAATCTCGGCGGACGCTTCTGGGAGCGCCTCGACCGGGATCTCCCCGGGATCGACAAGTGGCACGTACCCCAGGGAATCGTCACTCCGTTTCACGAGATGGCGATGATCACCAAGCGCCACCAGATCGACTACGGGACCACCGAGGACCAGTTCGCGGAGGTGGCTGTCGCGATTCGCGAGCACGCCGTGCGGAATCCCGAGGCGGTGATGCGGATGCCGATGACGATCGCCGACCACCACGCGTCGCGCATGATCTCCGAGCCTCTGCGGCTGTTCGATTGCAACATCGAAACCGACGGTGCGTGTGCGCTCATCGTGACCTCGACCGAGCGCGCCCGCGACCTGCGCCACCCGCCAGCAGTGATCCGGGCGGGAGCGCTCGCCGCGGGCTCCCACCATCGGAGACTCCCAGCGATGTTCCCGCGGAATCGCGACGAGGACTCCGCGGCGCGGACGGGTCGTCGTCTGTTCGAGAGTGCGGGCCTTGCCCCCTCGGACATCGACTGCGCGTTCTTCTACGACTTCTTCACGTCGCTCGTCATCATCGCCCTCGAGGACTACGGGTTCTGCAAGCGGGGCGAGGGAGGCCCGTTCGTCGAGAACGGAGGCCTCTCGTGGAACGGCGGACGCCTCCCCACGAACACGAATGGCGGTCAGCTCTCCGAGGCGTTCATCCACGGCCTCAACAACTCCCTCGAAGCGGTGCGTCAGATTCGCGGGACGTCGAGGTCGCAGGTCGAAGGCTGCGAACTAGCGCTCGTCGCGGGCGCCAACACCGACCCCACCGGCGCGGTCATCCTGAGGAGGGACTGAGCGTGCCCGATCTCCGCGAACGCGCATTGACACGCGATCGGCCGCGACCGCAACCCACCCTCGATGACGTCGAGTTCTTCGAGGCGACGGCCCGCGGCGAGCTGCGCTTCCAGCGCTGCAGCGACTGCCAGACCTGGCGCCACTACCCGCGCCCGGTCTGCCCCGAGTGCCAGTCGCCGCGCTTCAGCTGGGAGCTGTCGTCGGGACGCGGTCGGATCTACACGTGGAGCGTCGTCCACGGCCCCACCCTGCCGGCCTTTCGCGACGACCTGCCCTACAACGTCGTCGACGTCCTGATGGAGGAAGGTGTGCACTTCCAGAGCCAGGTGCTCGACTGTCCAGCCGACGAGATCACCGCGGACATGCAAGTCGAAGCCGTCTTCGTCCCCCTCGACGAAGAAATCACCCTGATCAAGTTCCGCCGCCCCTAACCCGACCCGACTGGCAACTCGGAAGCATTGCCCGCGGAACCGCAGCTCGACTAGCGGCCCTTCCAGCGGGGCTCGCGTTTTTCGAGGAAGGCGCTGAGGCCTTCGACCTTGTCGTCGGTTTCGCAGAGAGCGGCCTGGGCGAACTTCTCGAGGGCCAGGCCAGCGGCGGTTCCGCCTTCGAGACCGTGGTGCACTGCGGCTTTCATGAACTGCGGGACGAGCGGGGCAAACGAGCCGAGTTGGTCGGCCATCTTCCGAACGGTCGGCAACAGCTCGGACGGCTCTACGAGGCGCGTGACGAGCCCGATCTGGAACGCTCGCTCGGCGTCGATCGTCTCGCCCATCAGCAGCATCTCCATCCCCCAGCCGCGACCGACGATTCTCGGCAGTCGCTGCGTGGCGCCACCCCCCGGAATGAGCCCGCGCCTGCCCTCGGGCGTGGCGAACGTGGCGTGCTCCACTGCGATGCGCAGGTCGCAACCGAGCGCGACCTCGAGCCCACCGCCGAAGCAAACACCGTTGATCGCGGCAATGCTCGGCTTCGGCGCGCGCTCGAGCTGATCGGCGACTCCCTGCACGAGGGGCGTCAACGCCAGGCGCAGGTCGCGCTCGATGACCTCACTCAGATCGGAGCCCGACGCGAACGCCCGCTCTCCGGCACCCGTCAGACCAATGACACGCACCGACTCGTCGCGGCACGCTCGATCGATGGCGTCCCTCAGCTCATCGAGCATCTCGAGGGAGATCGCGTTCAGCCGCTTGGGCCGATTCATGGTGATCAGCGCCAAGGCAGCTTCGGATTCGTAGAGCAGAGTCGCGTAAGTCGTCACCGGCCCGGTCCGGAGTCTTTCTCCCATGCTGCGCCCGGAAGCGTTTTTCGAGCGGCTTGGGAGAGAATGTTGTTTGTGTGTTGAACCAAATTCGTGGGGATATCACCCCGTCAAATATTAGCAGACTTCCGTTTCGTCGGGCCATCCGGCTTCACCGCAAAGCGAACGTCAAATCGAAGCGTTGGATGGGCATCGTGCCGGCGAAACTGGACTGCCTGGCCGGTCGCCGCGGGGTCCGCCCAGGGAGGCGTAGACGCTCGTGACGTCCGACGGCAGCGCCACGAGCAGCCCTCCCGCCCTGGCAGATGCGCTTGCGCGGAACCGCTGACTAGAGCCTGGACGACTCCGCGAGCGCGGCGGCATTCGCCCCCATGTCGAGCACGACGTCACCGAACGCCGCCATCTTCGGGTTGTCCGCGCCGCCCTTCACGTAGCGCGCGTATCCCCCCTCGAGAACACACGCCATTTTGAATCTCGCAAGCACCACGTAGTAGTCCATTTCGTCGACGGGGAGACCGCTCAGGGACGCGTAGCGGTGCAGCAGCTCGTCGCTCGTAGGCATCCCCTCGTAGTCGACGTAGCCCCGCCGCTCGCCCTCGCCCGGGTCCGGCCAGCCCATCACCACCCAGGCGAGATCGAGAAGGGGGTCGCCCACGGTGGCCATCTCCCAGTCGACGATGGCCGCCATCCGAGCCGGAGCGCCGTTGTGGAACATCACGTTCGCGAACTGATAGTCGCCGTGGATGATCCCCGGCGTGAAGGACTTCGGCGTGTGACCGCGAAGCCACTCCGCCGCCGTGTCGAGCCCCGGAATCTCACGGAACTTGAACGTCGAGAGGTGGTAGAGCCAGCGGTCGACTTGGCGCTCGAGGAAGCCATCGGGCTTGCCGAAGCCCTCGAGACCCGCGGCTTTCCAGTCGACCTGGCCGAGCTTCGCGATGGCGTCCACGAGCTCGAAGGCGAGGCCCTTGCGAACCTCGAGATCCGACTCGAAGGGCTCCGGCCAGTGGTCACCCATGTTCATCGGAGACCAGCCGTCGACGAAGTCCATGATGTAGAAGCACGCGCCGATGACGTCGGTGTCCTCGCACACCGCATGGACCTGCGTGTGGGGAACATCGCTGTCGCGTAGCGCGTGGAGCACGCGGTACTCGCGGAGCATCGTCTCGTTGCGGCCCTTCGGAACCTGGCGGGGTGGTCGACGCAGCGCGACGCGGTGGTCACCGCGCGAGAGCTCGAAGATCTCGTTCGACGCCCCGCCGCTGATGAATCGCGCCGTCATGGGCTCGCCGGAGCCCGGCAGTCCGCGTTCGTCCATCCACTTCTCGAGAATCGGGATGTCGATCAGTCCCTCGACGCGATCTTCTTCACTCATTCCCATTGCTCCTCGTCCGTTGCATCCGAACTGCGTTCGCCTCTGCGCCTACTGGTTCCCAATCTCGAGTTCGAGGTGCTGGGCGAACTTCTCGCGCGCCGCAACCACCCGAGGCGGCAGGTGCATCGACGGCCAGAGTCCATCGGACGGCTGGTAGTCCTTCAGCACCTGCTTAGCGATCGTCACCCGGTGGACCTCGGTGGGGCCGTCCACGATGCCCATGATCGGCGCCTGAGCCCACAACTTCGCCAGCGGCATCTCGTTCGACGCGCCGAGGGAGCCGTGGATGTGGAGCGCGCGCCCGGCGATGTCCGTCATGACTTTCGGCGTCTGGACCTTCACGGCGGCGACGTACTTGCGCGCCTCGGCCTTGTCGCCGCGATCGATGACCCACGCCGTCTTCAGCACGAGCAGCCGGAACTGCTCGATCTCGATGAACGAGTCCGCGATCATGTTCTGGATGCTCTGCTTCTGGGCCAATACGCTGCCCTGGGTGTGACGCGAGAGCGCCCGCTCGCACATCATGTCGAGCGCGCGCTTCACCTGCCCCACGGTGCGCATGGCGTGGTGGACTCGTCCGCCGCCCAGGCGCGTTTGGGCGATCGTGAAGGCCTGCCCCGGGCCCCCCAGCAGGTTTTCCTCGGGAAGCCTGCAGTCATAGCGGATATAACCGTGCATCCCCTCGCCGAGTTCCTCGCTGCCGAGTCCGACGTGGCGGATGAACTCGATGCCGGGTGTATCGGTGGGAACGAGGAACATCGACGCGCCCTGATGGATCGGAACGTCGATATCGGTAACGGCCATGACGATGAGGAACTCGGCGAGCCTCGCGTTCGACGAGAACCACTTCTCGCCCTCGAGCACCCACTCGTCGCCGCTCTTGAAGGCGCGACACTTGAATTCCTTCGGGTCGGAGCCGGCCTGGGGCTCGGTCATGGAGTAGGAGGAGACGATGTCACCGTTGAGCAGCGGTTCGAGGAAGCGCTTCTTCTGGTCGTCCGTACCGTAGTGGGCGAGGATCTCGGCGTTGCCCGAATCCGGCGCCTGGCAACCGAAGACCCGCGGCGCCCAGCTCGAGCGGCCGAGGATCTCGTTCATCAGCGCCAGCTTGACCTGACCGAAGCCCTTTCCTCCGAGGTGAGGACCGATGTGGCACGCCCAGAGGTCGCGTTTCTTCACTTCGTCCTGGAGCGGAGCGATGACGGCGCGTGTGGCCGGGTTCTTCGTATCGAACACGTCTCCGCTGTGGTTCCAGATGAGATCCATCGGCTCGACCTCATCGCGAACGAATTCATCCATCCACTCGAGCTTTTCCTGAAACTCGGGCTCCGTCTCGAAATCCCAGGCCATGGCGACCTCCTGTGAGGCAGAAGACTCTCACGCACGGAACCCCTCGGGCAAGTCGACCGTCAGCCGATGGCGCGACGCAGCGCGAGGCCGGCTTCGTCGATCACCGCTCGGGCGGCATCGAGAACTGCGGACATCTGGAAGAAGCCGTGCACCATGCCGTCGTAGCGGTGCAATCGGACGTCGACTCCAGCCGCCTCGAGGGCCCGCGCATAGGCCTCTCCCTCGTCGCGAAGCGGATCGAACTCCGCGGTGATCACGAGGGCGCTCGGTAGCCCGTCGAACGACTTTGCGAGCAGTGGCGAACACAGCGGATCCTGCGCGTCGGCGGGCGTCCGCAGGTACTGATCGATGAACCACAGCATCTGTTCCCGGGTGAGGAGATAGCCCTCGCCGTTCTCGACGATCGACGGGTGGCCGGCGCGGCAGTCCGTCACCGGGTAGACGAGGAGCTGGAAGCGAAGCGGCGGGCCGCCGCGCTCTCGCACCATCTGGGCGACCACCGCCGCGAGACAGCCGCCGGCGCTGTCGCCACCCACCGCGATTCGCGCCGGATCGGCAGCCAACTCGGCGGCATTCGCCGCAACCCACGCCGTGGCCGCGTAACAGTCCTCGGGAGCGGCGGGAAACGGGTGCTCGGGGGCGAGGCGATAGTCGACGCTCACCACCACCACGCCGGCGCGATTGGCGAGAGCTCGGCACTCGCCGTCGTGGGTGTCGAGGTCGAAGATCACGAAGCCGCTGCCGTGGAAGTACACGAGGACGCCGAACGGCTCGCTTCCAGCCGGCGTGTAGATCCGCACGGGAATGTCTCCGTCGGGCCCCGGGATCGCGCGGTCGACGACGCGGGCCACGGCTTCGACATCTCCGGCGCCCGCAAAGCTCATCTGCTTCGCGACCCCCCGCGCCTGCGGCGCCGGGAGCTCCCACATCGGGGTCGCTTCGGAGGCGTTGGCTGCGGCGAGCAGCGGCTCGAGCTGGGGATCGATGGGCATGGACCTTCCGGGTTCGAGTCAGCGGCCCTCGAACTTCGGATCCCGCTTCTCGCGAAACGCGGTGAGCCCCTCTTTGAAATCGAGAGTGCGCGACGAGAGCTCGAGGGCAAATCCCTCGTTTGCGAGCGCGTGCTCGAGATCGAGCTCGAGCGAGCGGTGGAGCACCCACTTCGAGAGACCCACAGCGGCGGTGGCCGCGACGGCGAGCTCGCCGACGAGTGCCTCGGTGGCCTCCTCGAGCTCGGCCTCCTCGACGCTCCGGTGGATCATCCCCCACTCAGCGGCCCTCTCGCCGCTGACTTCACGCGCGAGCAGGAGGATCTCCTTGGCGCGCGCCACGCCGACGAGTCGCGGCAGGAGCCAGGTGCCACCGCTGTCGGGAGTGAAGCCGCGCTTCGCGAAGGGCTCCCAGAACCGCGCGGTCTTTGCCGCGATGGTGAAGTCCGCCGCCAGCGCGAGGTGGCAGCCGATTCCCGCGGCAAAGCCGCGGACGGAGCAGACCACCGGAAGCTGCACGTTCAGAATCGCCGGGATCAGACGGTGCGCCTGGCGCGGGAGTCGGCGCACGATGGAGCCGGTGCGCGGCCGCTCACCGCTCGCATTGATGGCCACCCAGTCGGCGCCGCCACAGAAGTGATCGCCCTCGCCTTCGAGCAGGATGACGCGCAGGCTCTCGTCGTCGGGCGCGTTCTCGATG
Organism: Myxococcales bacterium; assembly: GCA_013215605.1. Lineage (GTDB taxonomy): Bacteria > Myxococcota_A > UBA9160 > UBA9160 > SMWR01 > JABSQW01. The sequence goes on along the minus strand of JABSQW010000258.1, from coordinate 7,029 downwards.
GCATCGATGAGCGTCGCCATCATCTCGTGACTGATCGAGTTCCGCGACTTCGGGCGGTTGAGACGCAGCCGCAGCACCCCGTCGGCCCGGCGGATCGCAACGTCTTCGCCGCGAGAGGTCATTTCTTCTCCGGCGGGAGCACCCCAGAGAGATGGGCGTAGGGGACCTTGCGCAAACCGAAGGGCTGGAGCTGACCGCCGAGAGATGTCTTGAAATAGCGACGCACGGCATCGACAGTCCAGCCGTCCTCCCGCAACACCGTGGGGCCGTAGCTCGGTTGGTTCATCACCACGAGCCGGTCGGGGCCGGTACCGATCACCTGGCCCGTCACCCAGTTCCCCTCGTCGCTCACGAGATAGACCACGGCCGGCGCGTTCAGATTCGGATCGATGAACGGTACTTCGATCACGTTGCCGTCCCTGTCCTTCAGCTGGCCGGTCATGCGCGTCGATGCCTGGGGAGCGATCGCGTTCACCCGGATACCGTAGCGGGCGAGCTCGACCGCCCAGGTGTACGTCATCGAAGCGATGGCGCCCTTCGCACCGGCATAATTCGTCTGGCCGAAATTTCCCATGTGGGCGCCGGACGTCGTGTTGATGATCGACCCGCCGGTCCCCTGCTCGACCATTTTCCTGGCGCCGGCCTGGGCACACCAGAACGTGCCCTTCACGTGAATCCGGTAGACGTCGTCGAAGTCCTCATCGGACATCTTGAGGAACGTCTTGTCGCGGACGATGCCCGCGTTGTTCACCACTGCGTCGATCTTTCCGAACTCCGAGATGCACTGCTCGATCAGGGCCTCACACCCCTCGCGCGATCCGACGTCGTGGGCGCTCGCGGATGCCACGCCACCCGCCGCTGCGATCTCCTTGACGACGGACTCCGCCTCCTCGGCATCGACGTCGTTCACGATCACCGCCGCACCTTCGGCGGCGAGACCGAGACAGTGTCCCCGTCCGATTCCGCGGCCGGAACCCGTCACGACCACCGCCTTCGCATCAACGATCCCCATGCGGCCCTCCTGCTGCGCGTTGCTCGGCCACTCTACTACCGATTCCCCGCTCCTTCAAAATGCCGCGGCGCGCCCAGTTTGTGCGCACGCCGGTGCGGGAACCGCTTAGAATCGGGCCCGGAGGATTAAATCCATGACCCAGATCATGAGCGGCGTCCGCATTCTCGAGGTAGCACAGTGGTGGTTCGTTCCATCGGCCGGCGCGGCGCTCCGCGACTGGGGGGCAGAGATCATCAAGGTCGAGCACCCGACGCAGGGCGACCCGCAGCGAGGCCTCATGACGTCGGGTTTGGTGACCGGCGGTACGGGGGTGAACTTCATGTGCGAACAGCCAAACCGCGGCAAGAAGAGCATCGGTATCGACATCAAGACCGAGGGCGGTCTCGAGCTTCTCTACCAGCTCGCCGAGAAAAGCGACGTCTTCCTCACGAGCTTCCTGCCCGCGCTCCGCGAACGACTGCGCATCGACATCGAGCACATCCGCGCGCGCAATCCGAACATCATCTACGTCCGCGGAACCGGCCACGGCGTAAAGGGCCCCGATATCGACAAGGCCGGGTATGACGGAACCTCCTACTGGTGCCGCAGCGGCATGGCGTACGCGATGACGCGTCCCGACGCCGACCTGCCCGCGGGTCCGCGCCCTGCGTTCGGCGACGGCGTGGGCGGACTGACGATCGCCGGCGGCATCGCCGGCGCGCTCTACCACCGGGAGCGAACCGGCGAAGCCACGGTCGTCGACGTTTCCCTCCTCGCTACTGCCATGTGGCAGCTCGCCCCGGACATCGACATCAGCCAGGTCGTCGACACGCGCGCGGCGGGGGGCCGCGCGCGACCCGCCAACCCGGTCGTCAACTCCTACCGCACGAAGGACGACCGCTGGATCCAGCTCATCCTGCTCCAGGCCGACCGCGACTGGCCCGACTTCTGCGAGCACATCGGGCGTCCCGACCTGATCGACCACACGGACTTCGCGAACATGCAGCTGCGACAGCAGAACGCAGAGGCCTGCGTGGCGACGCTCGACGAAGTCTTTTCCTCGCGCGACCTCGCCGAGTGGCGCGAGAAACTCGACACCATGCGCGGCGCGTGGACACCGATCCAGACACCACGCGAGGCCATCGACGACCCCCAGACGGTCGCGAACGGGTACATGAGTGAAGTGACGGGGGCGGACGGCAAGACCTTCAAGCTCGTCGCGAATCCCGTGCAGTACGACGAAGAGTCCTACACGCTCGACCCGGCGCCGGAGCACGGACAAAACACCGAAGAGATTCTCCTCGAGATGGGCCTTTCGTGGGAGCAGATCGTCGCCCACAAAGAGGCGGGCGCCATCCTCTGAGCAGAGCCCCGCGCGAGGTCCCCATGTCCCCCGCTCTCTCCCGATTTCAGGATCGCGTCGCCATCGTCACCGGTGCAGCCTCCGGCATCGGCCGCGCCACCGCGTTGCGCCTCGCCGACGAAGGCGCTGCCGTGCTCTGCCTCGACATCGTGTCGGACGGCGTCGTCGAGACCGCCAAGCTCGCTGGCGAGCGGGAAGGGATGGGCGAGGCCAGGGTCTGCGACGTGACGGACCGGGCGTCGATCGACGCGGCGGTCGCAGCCTGCGTCGATCGCTTCGGCAAGATCGACGTCTTGTGCAACATCGCCGGCATCATCCACTACGGCCACTTCGGCGAGATCCCGCTCGACGCCTGGAAGAAGGTCTACGCGGTGAACGTCGAGGGGCTGTTCCAGATGTGCCAGGCCGCGATCCCCCACCTCCTCGAGACGCGGGGCAACATCGTCAATGCGAGTTCGTCCTCGGCGCTTCGAGGCATGCCCTACGGGACCGCCTACTCGTCGAGCAAGGGTGCGATCTCCGCGTTTACGCGCAGCCTTGCCATCGAGTACGCGAAGCGCGGAATTCGCGTGAACGCCGTGTGCCCGGCCTCGATCGAGACCGCAATGACCAACGTTCAACTGATCCCCGACGACGTCGACTACAAGCTGCTCATGCGTCAGGCGGCCATCACCGGCGCGCGGGAGCCCGACGTGGTCGCGGGCGTCATCGCCATGATCGCGAGCGAAGACGGCGCCCACCTGAACGGCGAGGAGATCCGCGTCGACGGCGGCGCAGTCAGCTGACCTCTGAGAGGAGTGACATGGCGAAGGACAGCAGCGGAACTTCGGTGGTCGTGGTGGGCGTGGGCGCCTCGCGGGGGACCGGCGCTGCCATCGCCCGACGCTTCGCCCGTGAGGGTCTCCACGCATTCGTTGCGGGACGCACCCTCGAGCGTCTGGAGATCGTCGCGAAGGAAATCCGCGAGGCCGGCGGCCAGGCGACCCCGGTGGTCACGGACGCCACGCGAGAAGACGACGTGATCCATCTGCTCGACCTCGCGATCGAGCAGGGCGGGCCCCTCGACGCCGTGGTGTACAACGCGGGGCGAAACGAGTTCCGCGGCCTGCTCGACATGGACGGCGCCTTCTTCGAAGAAGTGTGGCGACTCTGCTGCTTTACCGGCTTCACGGTGGGCCGCGAGGCCGCTCGCCGCATGCTCGAACGCGGCTCCGGCTCGATCCTGTTCACAGGGGCGACGGCCTCGATGCGCGCGCGTCCCCCCTTTACCGCCTTCGCCTCCGCGAAGGCCGCACTGCGCGCGGTCGCTCACGGCATGGCGCGCGAGTTCGGCCCGAAGGGGATTCACGTCGGCCACGTCGTGATCGACGGCATGATCGACGGCGACATGGTCAATGAGCGGTTTCCCGCCGCAAAGAAGAACGTGGGCGAAGAAGGCATGCTCGACCCCGAGGCGATTGCCGACGCGTTCTTCATGATCCACGCCCAGCCGCGTCGCGCCTGGACCCTGGAGCTCGACCTGCGTCCCCACATCGAGAAGTTCTAGACGCAACGCGAAGCCTCGACCGGAGGGCCGCCGCGCAGTGCGCCCAGAGGCGGAGGGCCAGGACCGGCGAAGCCGACTGCGTGAAGGCCAACGGATTCCAACAAACCGGAGAGCGATGTGAAGATCGGGCTCATGCATCTCGCCCAGCGCGAGTCCATCGACGGACTCGTCGAAAGCGTACGCCGGGCCGAGGCCGAGGGCTTCGCGAGCCTGTGGATGCCGAACGTCTTCGCTCTCGATGCGATCACCGCCCTGGGTGTCGCGGGCCGCGAGAGCGACCGCATCGAGCTCGGCACGGCGGTCGTCCCCATTCAGCCGCGTCACCCCTTTGCCATGGCGCAGCAGGCCCTCACGACGGCGGCCGCTTCCGGTGGGAGATTCGCGCTCGGAATCGGTTTGTCCCACAAGGTCGTGATCGAAGACATGTTCGGACTCTCCTTCGACCGTCCCGCGCGACATATGCGCGAGTACCTCGAGGCGATGTCCCCGCTGTTGCGCGGCGAGCGGACGAACTTCGACGGCGACGTCTACCGCGTGTCGGGCAGCGTTCGGGTGCCCGACGCGGGCGTCGTCCCCGTGCTCGTGGCCGCACTCGGCAGCGCGATGCTTCGCGTGGCCGGCAGCCACGCGCAGGGGACGATCACCTGGATGACGGGGATCCGAACGCTCGAATCCCATATCGGACCCTGCCTGCGCGAAGCCGCGCGCGACGCGGGGCGGCCCGAGCCTCGTGTGGTCGCGGGCGTCCCTGTCGCTCTGACCACCGACATCGACGCCGCCCAGAAACGCGTGGGTGAGGTGCTCTCCATGTACGGCAGCCTGCCCTCCTACCGGGCGATGCTGGATCGCGAGGGGGCGGCGAGCCCCGCGGACGTGGCGCTCCTCGGAGATGAGGCGACGCTTCGCGCGGGCATCGAGCGACACCGCGAGGTCGGAGTGACCGATTTCACGGCGTCTATCATTCCCGTCGGCCCCGGCTCCCGGGAGCGAACCCGCGAGTTCCTCCGCGATCTCCTCTGAGGCCTCAGTCGGCCGCCTTTCGCCGGTAGAGCGGAAGCTTCGCCCCGCGCTTGCCCTTCACGCGCACGTAGTGGCGCTTGACGTAGCGAATGACTGGATCGCTGCGGGAAACGCCCATTCCCAGGTGCACGACATAGCGAACGCGCCGTTTTTCCAGGATTCGCAGGATCTCGTCCACGTGCTTCTTGGAGTGGATCGATGGGTAGAAGACCAGGTCGTAGGGTGTGGGATTCTCCGCGTCCGCCAGCACGTACATCGAAGCGCAGCCCGGGTAGCAGAAGATCTCGCGCGTCGGGAGATCCTTCATGCCGTCGAGCACGGCTCGGATCAGCGCCGCTTCTTTTGCGCTCCAGAAATCAACCTCGCCGAAAGCCGTCATCGCTGAGTAGCGAAACCGCTCTTTGCGGTGCTCGATGAACGCCGAGAGATGGACCGCGGCCGCGACCAGGACTGCGACGAAGACGGCGAAGGCGACGCCCTGCGTCGCCCGGGGGCTGGCCAGCGCGCGGCCCAGCCGGTCCACGAGCCACTGGGCCGTCTCCGCCATGAAGACGAAGAAGGGGGCAGCGACGTAAGCGAGATGAACGAAGTCCGGTCGATACAGGGTCGCTGCGGCTGTAAACGAACAATAGACGCACAGCAGCGTGAGCTTGCGGAGTTCGGGAAGGTCTCCCCTTCGCCAGGCCAGAAGACTCCGGACGAGACCCAGCAGAATCAATAGCGGCATGAACTCGAGCGCGGGGATGGAGGTGCTCTGCTCCAGATCGCTGAGGTACGGCGGCACGTATCCCCAGGAGGCCCGGTTGATTTCCCGGTAACCGCCAATCTGAGAAAAGAACTGATCGATCAGCTGAGGGAGCCCGGCTGTCACCACATGAGGCAGGAGAAGGATCAGTGCGACCGCAGCAACGCTGCCGCCCGTAATGAGCAGCGCGCGGGGGAGTGTGACTTCGGGTGTGCCGCTCCGGCCACGCTCGAGCCACCACTCGATGCACACCAGGGCCAGCAGACCCACGGCGATGGGGATGCCTTTCTGGTACTGCACAGCGATGTAGACGCCCGCGCAAACCCCCGCAATCGCCTGGTTGACTGGCGAGCGCGCGCGTGGCGAGCGAGCCAACACGTAGAACACCAGCATGAGGAAGAAGGCGCCGAACCAGTGCCCACTCGCCATGGGCCAGACAGGCCGCGCCAGGGCAAGGTGGAGCAGTCCGCCCGAAACGCTGAGCCAAGGCCCCACGGAGAGCCTCCGCGCCGTGGCGTAGATGAGCACCGCGATACCGCCGTGTACCGCGGCCATCGCAAAGACCGTCGTCTTGATATTGACGCCGAAGAGCAGCCACGGAACCGCCATCAAGTAATAGCCGAGCGGGGAATATTGCTCGTGAAAATCTCGATAGACCGCCTGGCCCGCGAGGACGCGCTTGGTGTGCTGGAGGAAGTAGCCCTCGTCCGCGTGGCCCAACGGATGCGGAGAAAGCATCGAGAAGACGACCGCCGCGAGCACCAGGGCCGAACAAAAGGCCAGCTCGACGCTGAGCCGGGCGAATCGAGAGCGTCGTTCCTGCACAGAAGGTTCTGGTCCTCGTCGAAAGAGTACTCTACCCCCACCGCTTCGAAACCGCGGTGCAGTGCCTGCTGGCGCGTTCGCGACGCACACGACGCCCTACGGGCGGGCTACCGACCGATCAGAAGGGCCGCTCGGCGGTCGGGTAGCCGGCTGCTGACGAGCCGCGCTCGAGGTTGTAGTAGCGGATCACGCCCCCGAGATAGGCGCGCAGCACCTCCGTGGGGATCGGCACGCGTTCCCCGCGTCCGCGGCCGAGATCGAAACGCCAGTAGCGGCCGTGGAATCCGAACACCACTCAGCCCTCTGCCGATGCGTCCAACACAATAATATGTTCTCCGGCTCCCACCGGTATGCGCGCGTCGCGCACGAATTCCCGGCCTCCGAGCGAAACGAGGTAGGGCGCCGCCACGCGGTCGCCGCGACAGACCTCGAGCGACGCTGGGACGTGTGAGAGCACCTGGGCGAGCGTGCCGATCGGCACCTCGAGCGACTCGACGTCGACGAGCGTCCGCGGTCGCCCCACGAATTCGATCGACGCG
>JABSQW010000257.1 GCA_013215605.1 Myxococcales bacterium | reverse complement strand
TCGGCGTGGCAGGCATCCTGTATACCGTGACCGATATCGATGGCGGACGGACTGCGGAGCAGGAGCGCTTCCTCGACGCACTCGCCCGGCACGTGATGCGGGTCCCGCCGGGCGACGCTCCGGTCGTGACGGCTGCTGAGGCTGCACAGGTCGTCGCCGACAAGCCGCGGCTGTGCAAGGGCATCGGCGAACTCCTGGTCACGCTCGAACTCATGCGGCACCCGGCGAGCGCGGCGCTGACCCAGCGAGTCGAGGAGTACCTTGCGGCACTCGGGATCGACGACGGTTTCCAGCGACTCGCGGCGGACTACCTCGTGAACGATCGCAAGCACATCGAACGAGATTGGGAGCGGATTCGCCAACCTGACATCGAAGAGAGCTTCATCGCAGGTCTGAGCGATGATGATGCCAATGCCAAGATGCAGGCACTCGGGGATCTCCCTGCGGGCAGTCTTGGCCGGGCGCTCTTCGACTTCTACCGCCGCAACGGCTTTCCCTTCGTGCCCGACGACGAGCCCGAGCAGGACAGCCTCGTTCCCCATGACCTCACCCACGTACTGGCGGGATACGGAACCACGGCGGAAGCCGAGATCGCTCTGCAGGCATTCATGGTCGGTGCGGCGCGGGGCGAGAGACACTTTTCGTCTCTCGCTGCATCGCTGCTGCTGTTCGAGGTGGGCATGATGCCCTTCCCCGGGATCGAGGCCACCGAGGGCGTGTTGGGCCGACCCGGTGCCGCGGAACTCGTCGCGACGGCGATCGAGCGGGGTCTGCAGTGTGCCGGCGATATCGAAGGAGACCACGCGCACCTGCTGCCCCTCCCGCTCACCGAGGTTCGCAGCAAGCTGGGGATCCCGGAGCCCGATCCCGGTCCGCACATGTTCATCCTCTGACGCGACGCGGCGGCTCCCGCCGCTCGACCCCCCTTGATTCCTTACTCGCGTTGGCTCCGTCTAGACATCGCCACAGAAGAGGCTCGGGCGTCACGCCGAGGGTTGTGGGCGGACGAGGCTTGCCTCAGCTCCGTGAATTGAGCGCAATGGCAGTTATTTGACAGAATCTCTACCTACGACGACGATAACGAACAGGCCCAGTTGGATGTCGACCTAGATAGCTGCTTGTCCGGTGACCTGGATCTGGACGGATTCGTGAACGGGTCCGACTTCATACTGTTTCGCGAGGGATACATCAACGCGAATCGATAGGGGCTCGAGCAAGCTGAGAAGGCAGGCGGGCTAAAAAACGACTTGTTCCCTTTCACTTTGCGACCAGTGGCGGAAAGGTTTCGAGATCGCCCAGCGATCCAGCTGCTGGAGGAAAGCGCGCCGTTCTGCAGGAGGCGCGGCAGATATAAAGTTCAAGCTGCGTTTCTGCAAGGTCCTATCATAGAAATTCAGTCAATTAGGAACCCAATACGGGACGGGAGTAGACTGCCATGGCCGCTTCGAGGAATGTCTCCAGAGTCTCCAGAGACAGGTCCTTGACCACATCTCGGGGGCCGCTGTGGGCGTTGGCGGTCGCCATTCTCGTGTCGTCGGTTGGCGCCGCCGTGCCGGTCGCGGCGCAGTTGGCCCGCCCTCCGGCTCCCGAGCGTTTTGTCCCGGTTCAAGATGGACCTACGGCCCCGGGGCACACGCTCCTGCCCTACGCGTCCGAGCGTTTTCTCGTCAAGCTCCGACCCGAAGCGATGCGCCGCGCCCGGGTGAGCGGTGGCGCCTCGATTCAACTCGACTCATTCGACGCCCTGGGCCGGGACCATCGCGTCCGGCGGGTGCGGCCCGCCTATCGGGCGGGCCGGGATCCGGCGCGGCGCCGGGCTCGCGGCGTCGACCGTTGGCACATCGTGGAGTTGGATCGCGGGGAGGACATTCCGGCCGTTGTCGCGCGCTATGCAGCCGACGCCGACGTGGAAGCGGCTTCCCTGGACTGGCGCGCCTACCCGTCGGTGATACCCACCGATCCCCTCCACCCGAACCACTGGGGCCACAACAACACCGGCCAGTTCCCCACGTATTGCTGGGGGTGCGGCGGCCACGGCAACGGCGCGCCCGTGGGCGCCATCGGCTTCGACGCCGCCGCAGAGGCGGCTTGGGACCAGGCGCAAGGATTCGGCAATGCGTCTGTTGTCATTGCCATCATCGACACCGGCGTCGACTCAGCCCACCCCGATTTACGCCAGGTGCCGGGTTGGGACTACGGCAGCGGGGATGGCGACCCCAACGACGACAGCGGCCAAGCGGGTCACGGCACGGCCTGCGCCGGCGTCGCTGCGGCGGTCGCCGACAACGCACTCGGCGCAGCGGGCGCAGCGGGCGGCGTCAGCATCATGCCCCTCAAGGTCGCGAACGACGCGGGCGACCTATTCTTCTCGGCGATCCAGGACGCGCTCTACCACGCGACGGACAACGGCGCGGACATCGTGAGCATGAGCCTGGGGAGTTCCGGAGGAACCAGTGCGGCCACCGACGCCGCGCTCCAGTACGCCTACGACCGCGGCCTCGTCTTGTTCGCCTCGACGGGAAACGACAACGACGGTTCCATTCTATATCCCGCGAGCCATGCGACTGTGATCGGCGTGGGCGCTGCCTCTCCCTGCGGCGAGCGCAAACGAAGCAGCAGCAACACAAGCGATCTCAACCCCGGCGTGAATCCCGATCCCAACGGTTACAGCTGCGACGGCGAGCGTTGGTGGGGTTCGAATTATGGAACCAACACCCCCGATGCCGCCGGCGCCGTGGACCTCATTGCTCCAACGATCATGCCGACCACGGACGTCACCGGGAACGCTGGCTACGCCTCGGGAGACACGTACCTCTGGTTCAACGGAACCTCGGCCGCCGCACCGTACGCGGCGGGGGTCGCCGCTCTGCTCCTCTCGGCGAATCCCAACTGGACCCCGACCGAGATCCGCCAGGCGCTGCTCAGTTCGGCCGCCGACGTGGTGAGCGTCGAGTCGGGGCCGGGCTGGGATCGCTACACCGGCTACGGCATGGTGAATGCGGCTGCGGCCCTAACGGGTGGGGGCGGGCCGCCCGCACACGCGCCGCTGCCCTACGCGACGGGCTTCGAGACCGGGGCGCTCGACGCCTACTGGTCGACCAACTCAAACGCTGAAGGCCGGGTCCAGGTGACTTCGGCCAACGGCCCCTCGGCGGGCAGCTTCCACGTGACCCTCGACGACAGCGTCGACGGGAGCCAGTACTCGACCAACGAGGCGTGGCTGCGCCTGGATCTCTCGGGCGAGACCCAGGTGGACCTGAGTTTCGACTGGAAAGAGTTCGGGGACGAAACCCACGCGGAAGACGGGGTCTATTTCTCGGACGATGGCGGGTCGACCTTCGTAAAGGTCTTCGACCTGGCCGGCCAGGCCACGCAAAACAACAGCTGGCAGAGCTTCACGCTGGCGGTGGATCAGCTGGCGACATCGGCGGGCCTGGCGCTCACGGACACCTTCGTGGTGAAGTTCCAGCAGTACGACAACTACGGCATCGCCAACGATGGCTTCGCCTTCGACGAGATCGCAGTTCAATGACAGACGAACCGCGCAGCATCGGACCTGGTAGATAGGAAGTATAAGCGGGGGTTTGGGGTCATGTCCGAGTATGGATGTTATGACAAGTCGCCGTGGGAGCCGTGCGGCGGGCGAAACAACTTCCTATCCGCCCCGGGTGCAATCCGGCGCGCGCGGCGATGCTGCAGAAGTTGATGCGGTAGGCGATGGGCCGCGTCGCGATCCTGCTCGGGCTGATCCTCGGCCTCCAGGTTGTTGCGGGATGCGAGGGCTCCTCCGAGGAGCCCCCGCCGAATATCCTCCTGATCACAGTCGATACGCTTCGCGCCGACCACACGAGTCTCCTCGAATACGAGCGGGACACGACACCGCGACTTCGCGCATTCTTCGCCGACGGGCGCGTCTACGATCGCGCCTATGCGACCGAGGCAAATACGTCCCCGAGCGTGATGAGCATCCTCTCGGGACTTCATCCACAAAACCACCGCGTCCGATTGCTCTTCCAGAAGGCGGACCCAACGATCCGATTGTTGCCGGATTACCTGGGTGACGTCGGCTACCGAACGGGCGCGATCGTCTCGAATATAGTGCTGACCGACGAGGCGCTCGGACTCGGGGACCGCTTCGATCATTTCGATGACTTCGTCGACGAAGAACTCGACGGTTGGGCCGCCTACGAGCGCGTTGGAGAGCGCACCACAAATGCTGCGCTCGCTTGGTTGAGTGAGTCGGGAGAGCAGCCCGACCGCGATCGCCCGCTCTTTCTCTGGGTCCATTACATCGATCCGCACGGCCCCTACCGTCCGCCGAAGGGCACGCCTGCCAACTTCGAGCATGATGGTTTCGTTCCCATCGAAGCGCGTCGAATACAACGTGCCCATCGGCGTGAAGGCATCCAGGATGCGCTCGAATTCGTCGATCGATACGACGAAGAGATTGCGTACACGGATCAGCAGATCGGTCGGCTCCTCGACGGCTTCGCGGAAATGGGATTCGCCGATCACGCGATCACTCTCTTCACCGCGGATCACGGCGAGACCATGATGGAATTCGAGAAGTGGTTCAGCCATGGCTACCACGTCTACGAGCCCATCTTGCGCGTCCCGCTCGCGATCCGGGGAGCGGGTCTCGAACCGGCCCGCGTCTCGACGCCGGTTTCGCTCGCGGGCCTGGTTCCGACGCTGCTCGAGCTCGCCGAAGTCGAGACCGAGGAAACATTCGACGCGGCGAGTTTCGCGGGAGACGTCGAAGCCGAGCCCGTCTTTGGAGAAGCGACCGACGGCGGCGGCGGCGGGCGACAATGGCGGATGATGATTCGGGGCGACGACAAGTTCGTCGCGCGAATAGAGACGAATGGCCGCGTCAGTCGGAGAATCCGGTTTCCGACGAACCTAGAAGGCAGACAATCAAATCCCTGGCTTCCGAATGATCCGCGCGGCCGCGCGCTGCTCTCCCTCATCGCGAGCGACCCCGACCCGGCGGGCATGCCGGCGGACCTCGAACGCGGCGTTCAACTGAATGCACCCAAGGTAGCGCCCGGCCTCGACGAAACTACCCTCGAACGACTCCGCGCGCTCGGATACGTCGAGTAGCCGGGTTCGAACCCCGGCTGCTTGCTCCGTTGTGTGATCCGGCTGTGATAGGTTCGATGCTATGCCCGGACGGGGACCACGTTTTTCGAGTATCGACGAGTGATCCTCTTCGCGGTCGCCCTGGTTGCGGGATCGCTCGGCCTTCGCCTCGTCCACCACGCGCATACCGAAGTCAATCGTCCGCTTCGTGCGGACGCCGGCGGATACTTCATGACCGCCGCCAATCTTTACAGATTCGGCGTCTACTCCCGGGACAAAGCGCCGGCGCCCGATGTGGCGCCCAGGACCCGCACAACGCTCCCGCCGGGCTACCCGCTCCTGCTGAGCACGATGATCGAGAGCGCGCGGGATCAGAAGGATTTCCTGGACAGCGTGGTCTTCTTGCAAGCGCTGCTTGGCTCGATCCTGCCCCTGCTCGTATTCGCGCTCGCACGCTGTGGCCTTCCGTTTCTTCCCTCGGCTGCCGCCGCGATCGCGAGTGCCCTCTCGCCCCATCTGATCGCTCTCGAAGCATTCGTGTTGACGGAAGCGATCTTTTCATTCCTTCTGACTCTGAGCGTGCTGCTATTCGTCCGCGCTCGGGAGAGTGGTTCGATCGCGCTGCCCGTCGCCGCGGGTCTCGCACTCGGACTCACGCACCTCGTGCGTGAGGTCGCCCTACCCCTGCCTTTCCTGTTCGCTGCCCTCTTACTCCTGGACCGACGCAAGGCGGCGCCCGACACACGAAGACGGATCG
>JABSQW010000256.1 GCA_013215605.1 Myxococcales bacterium | reverse complement strand
TGGCTCGCAAACGTGGTCTTGATCTCGGCCGCGACCCGTTCCCGGAGTCGCTGGCTCTCGTCGAATCCGATCCGCTGCAGAAAGTGCGGGAGCAACCAGCCCCCGATACCCCAGGCCATGCCGAAGTTGCGCTCGAGCTTCGTGGCCGAACGATCCAGGCCGCCGTAGAGGTAGACCTGCTTGTGGGTCGTGGAGCCGTAGCGGGTGAACTCCTTCAAGTCCCGGCTCGCCGCGATCTCCATGCAGGTCAGGATCTGGCCGGCGAGGTCCCCGCCCCCGGTCGCGTCGAACCCGAGCGTGGCCCCGGTCTCGACCAGTGCCTGCGTGAGGTCCTTCCGGAAGGACGAGGCGCTCGAGTTGCAGACGTGCTTCGCGCCGAGACCCCGGAGCAACGCCACGTGCCCGTCCCTGCGCACGATGTTCACGAGCGGAACGTCGTCCTGGATACAGAGCTTGACGAGCATCTGGCCCAGGTTCGAGGCCGCGGCGGTGTGCACGAGCCCCGAGTGGCCCTCGAGCCGCATGGTTCCGAGCATGCCCAGCGCGGTGAGCGGGTTCACGAAACACGACGCGGCTTCCGCCGGAGCGGTGCCGTCCGGCAGTGGCAGGCAGAGAGCGACCTTGGAACACCGGTACTGCGCGTACATGGCTCCGCCCATGATCGCCACGGTCCTGCCCAGGAGGGCTTGCGCGGCGTCAGACGATCCCGCCGCCACGACCACGCCCGCGCCCTCGTTTCCGACGGGCAGCGGCTGGTCGACCCGGGCCGCCATCGCCTTCAGCATGCCGCGCGGAACCTCCGCGGTGACGACCGGGCGCTCCGCGGTGCCGCCGAAGCTGGCGGTCGTCATCTCCGCGGCCCCGATCAACACCCCCAGGTCCGAGGGGTTGATGGGCGATGCCTCGACTCGGACGAGGATCTCGTCCTCGCCGGGTTTCGGAGTTTCGACCTCGACGAGCGAGAGTTCGAGTTTCGCGTCGCTTCGCAGGTTGGAACGCAGTTGAAGCGCGGTCGATGAAGCCTGGGTCGCCATGCTGCCCTCCGCAGGTCTGGATGCGTCGCCAATTCTGCACGACGTCCTTGGCTTCATGGAAGTTTCTTGACCGCGGCTCGCCAGATTCGTGTCGGGAGATTGTTGAAGTCGTGGGTCTCGGGGCAGAATCCCGTCCTGAATCGAGCCGCGGGATTCAGGACTGCTCGTCCGTCTTGCCCTGTAGCTTTTGAAGCTTCTCCAACACCCGTTGCCGCGCGACCGTCCGTCGCAGCGTCGCCAGCTGGGCCAACGCTTCATCGAAGAACTGCTGCGCGTCGGCGGGTCTTCCGGCGAGCAAGAGCAACTCGCCCATCTCGACCTTCCACTCTGGGCTTTCTCCCAGCGCGGGCTCGAGCGTCTCGAGCCGGTCGATCGCCCTGGCGATGTTCTTGCGCTCCAGCTCCAGCTCGATGGCGTACTGCTGTAGCTGCGGAATGACCCCCAGACGCGCGATCCCCTTGTCCAACATCGCAAGCGCCGATCCGACCCCCCGGCCCTCGAGTCCCATCATCATCTTCGCGGCCGAAACATAGTCTCCCGGATTCGGCTGCTTCTGTATTGCAAAATAGGCATCGAAGTCCGCCAGCGCGGCCTCGTATTCTCCTGCGTCGCGCAGAAGGCGAGCTCGATACTCCAGTGACGCTGGGTGCCCCGGGAAGTGCTTCAGAAAAGTGTCGAAATACCCTCGCGCCGCGTCGAACTCTCGCATGCGGTAGTGGAGTACGCCCTGATCGAAGGCCACCCGGGAGGGTTCTCCAAGGGTTTCCGCCTTGTTGAAGTCGACGAGAGCGCGCTCGAGTTGGCCGTCGTTGGAATAGGCCGAACCGCGCTGAATGTAGAGCCCCTGTTCCTCGGGCCGCGCTTGAATCAATTCGCTGATCATCCCCACCGCGTGCTCGGCGCTGGGATGAGCCGCGGCGCCGAATGAATGGGCCGCAGACAGCAGTACGACGATCAGCAGGCGATTTTTCATGGGTGATGCGCGGTCGAATCCCAGGAGAAGGCGGCTGCAGTGGGACTCGACGCCACCGCAGCCGCCCGTTCCTAACCCCTAGTGGTGGTGATCGTCGTCATCGTCATCGTCATCGTCATCGCGTGTAATCGTGAAATGATCCAACACGTCACCGTTCACGTCGATGAAGCGAGACGTGAGTTCGTCCTCGCTCGCATCGAGCACCACGGAGCCCTTGTCTGCAAGGCTGAAGTAGTGGGCCGGATGGAGCAGCCAATCGGACCGCGTGCAGCCCAATTCAGGCTCCTCCCCCGTATCGGGGTCGACATCACACGGATCGTATTCGTCGGCTTTGCCCGCGCTGCCCGCCACGGTGTAGACCGCCTTGTCGTCGACGCCGCTCCCTTTGCTGATCTGCGAGTACTCCTCCGCTCCCTGTCCCGAAGCACCGTCGCCCATTCCGTTGAGCTCGGCGTGCACGCTGACATCGAAGGTGTCCGAAAAGCCCTGATGTCCGTTCAGGTAGTAGGAACGCTCGAACGAGTGAGCGTGTCCGCTGTAGACGACATCGACGCCATAGTCTTCGAAGATCGGCGTGAAGAGCACGCGCATGTCGATCTCGGCCCCTTCGTTGTCCGAATTGTGATTTTCACCCTTGGAATAGGGCGGGTGGTGGAAGATCACGATCGTCCAGTCTCGGCTATTGCTGGACAGGTCGGCGATCAGCCAATCTGCCATGGCCGCCCGCTGCATGTCGTCGCGATTCGAAAGCTGCGAATCCAGGCTGACGACGTGTACGTTCGCATAGTCGAAGGAGTAGTACTGCTCGGTACCACTGGGGGCCCCACCCACTTCCCCGCCGCTCGGCAGACTGAAGATGTCGAGGTAGGGAGGTCCATTGTCGACGGTAGTGTCGTCGCCGTCGTCCCAGGAGAGCGGATCCGAAGAAGAACTGGTTCCACCGATGAAGGCGACAAAGTAACCCGGCGGCAATCCTAAGAACGCGCTGAGATCGAAGTCCGTGCCGCCCATCTCATGGTTGCCAATGGTCGGCCACACCGAGGCTCCTTTCAGGATCTCGGGATAGGTCTCGAAAAGAGCACCCTGCCACTGGTCATCGGTTCCTGTGAAGTAGGCGTTGTCACCCAGCAACAGGAAGAGGTCGATGGGTTCCTTGTCCGCGTTGTAGATCTCAAAGCCTTGCTTGACTTGCAGGGCTTCTCCTGGATGGGTGAGGGTTACCCCGTCACCAAGCGGCGGGCCCAGTTGGGTCTCCGTCGCCGTACCCGAATCGCCTATCAGCCAGATATGGGTGTTGCCATCCCTGGGCGTTCTGTTCCGATCGGGCGGCGTCTGGAAGCGCTGCGCGACGCTCGTGGCGGCATCGGGACCCGGCTCACCCAGGATGTAGAAGTAGGTTTTTCTCGGTTTCAGGCCGGAGACCATGACTTCCTTGTGGCCGGTCTCAGTCATCGTGGCTGCGGCGCACTTCTTCCACTTCGCCTTGCGCAGCTTCCTGATCTTCCTGGACCAGCACGCCTGATCGGCATCCCCTCGCCATTTGATGATGGCGCTGTTGGGGCCCACTTGCTGCAGGAAGAGCCGCTCGGGCTCAGCTGCGTTGGCAATCTGTCCGCTCACACCAAGCAGCAGAGCGGAACCCACTAGAGAAAGAAATCTCAATTGAGATCGCATCGCGATCATCCCTCCTAGTATTTTTTAAGTTCATCGGCTGGGGATCCGGGCATTAACAACACAGCGACGTGCGAGAACCGAATCTAGGCAATTCGAAAATGGATCTATCGTATGCCTTCCCCTCACAGCCGGTGCCCCTCGACTCAGGTGGACAGCCGGCGTTGGCCATCATACGAGCAAAGTAAATAAAAATGTGTAATTCGTTTTCGTCATTCGCCCGCCCCACCGGGTCCCCGAAGGGACTTTGCATACGGACATACCCGGAGATGTGTCAGAACGCAGCCCAAGAAACCGTATCCCCTTGGGGCGAACCGCATCCGCCCAGGTCCTGCTGCAGACAACCCCGCACGATCGTCTGGTTCCGTTGGCTACGAGGCCTCCGTTTGCACGCAGCCATCGATGCCGCCGATCAAAAACGACTCATTATTGTGCAGGTACGTTCCCCGGCCTCCGATCGCGAAACAGCCGCTCGGCGAGCTTTCCCGAGGGGTAGATCTCATACCGGCTTCGACACCCGTGGCGCGATGGGACGACGCACGCCGTCTTCAAACCGGCTGAACGGATCGAATAGCTCGCAGTCCTCGTCCCTTTTTTGGCCTCGAAGAAACGCGCTCGGGCATCACAGCGCCTTTGCACCGGGGGCGAAGTGGCGCGAAGCGCGATGCATCCAATCCAATATCGCGCTCGCGACGGGCTCACGCTCCACGGCTGCCTCACGCTGCCGGGCGGCGCGGTACCGGAAGTTCGACCCACGGTGATTCTTCCCCATGGCGTATCGGGCCGGAAGCATCCCTGGGGGCTTCCGTGCGGAGGGACGGGTCGACGGATATCCTCGTTCTCGTGCCCGAATCCGAAAACCAGGAGGCTACGAGCCGGTTCCCGAAGCCCACCAGATTCTTCGAGGATCCGTGGATCCGCTTCAGTGCCCTGTTTGCCGTGCTCGTGCTGTTGTCGGAGGTGATCTACTACGGCGTGCTACTCGAGAGCGCCCTGATGGACGCCTATCTGGGTGTGATGGCGCGAATCAGCGGCGAGCTTCTCGGAATTCTCGGTACTGACATCTCGGTTCGGGGAACGACGCTCAGCGGCGGCG
>JABSQW010000255.1 GCA_013215605.1 Myxococcales bacterium | reverse complement strand
GTGGAATGGATCGGCGATTGCATCGCGTATCTGCGCGAGAACGAGATCGAGGAGATCGAGCCGACCGTCGAGGCCGAGAACGCATGGGCCGCGCACGTCAACGAGGTGGCGAAAGGCACCATGTTCACGGCTCCGACCTGCAACTCGTGGTACCTGGGGGCGAACGTGCCGGGCAAGCCGCGCATCTTCATGCCCTACGTGGGCGGGGTGGCGAAGTACCGGGCGAAATGCGACGAGGTCGTCGCGAAGGGCTACGAAGGATTCTCGTTTACGCGATAGATCCCCCGCCGCGCGGACCTCACAGCGCCGCGCGGCCCGCTTCGAAGTCCTCCATCAACCGCAGCGTCTGCCTAGCGACCAGATTCGGCTGAAGGAGACCGCCAGATCCCACCCGGCCCCTTGCCTCCGGCGCCAGCGAACCGCGCGAGCCGTTGACGCCTTCGATGAACTGCCACAGAACGGCGTAGAACTGGATCTGGGAAACGTCGACGTTGCGACCCGTGGCCGATTCGTAGCGCTTCGCGAGAACGTCGAAGGGGATGGCCTTGGCCATGATCTCCGGCTCCTTGCGGCGCGAGAGCGGCATGCAGATGAATCCGAGGTCCTGCATGGGCGGTCCGAGGGTCGCGCGCTCCCAGTCGAGCACCGCGGCGATGGCGGTTCCCTGCCAGAGAAAATTCCCGAAGCGGTAGTCGCCGTGGACGATGACCAGATCCTCTTCGGGATCCCGAGGCGCGTTTCGCTTCAGCCACTCTCCCATGTCGCGCCACAGCGGCACCCCGACTCCGCGGTTCCGGGCCCCTTCGAGCAGGGGGTCGAGGTACCGGTCGACGAGTCCCGCCACGCGCACGTCTGCCGAACCCCGGGGACCCAGCGCTTCTTCGAGACCCGTGCCCTGCCAGGGGAACCGCTGCAAGGCCGCCAGCTTGTCGATCATCTCGAGCCCGAGCGCCTCGCGGTCCTTCTGCCAGACCGACCAGCGCTCGACCTTCGTGATGTCGTGGGACTCGCCTTCGATGAAGGACGTCACGCTGAAGGGACGCACGAAGACGGACGGATCCTCGGTCCACGCGAGCAGCTCCGGGACGGGAACGTCGCTGGCGGCCAGGCTGGAGAAGATGGCGACGTCCTTGGTCACCAGGTACGGCGCCAGCGGGCCGGTGGCAGGCGCCCGTTTGATGGCGACGCGGTGGGACTGGTTGCGCCCCTCCATTTGGAGGTCCACGCCGACGAGGAACGTCTCCCAGGACGCACCGCCCGTGGGCCGCTCGCGACTCGTGATCCGCAGATTGCTGGATCCCGGGAAGGCCTCGCGCTGGAGAAACTCGGCGAGCCGATCCGAAGGGTCGCGGGACTCCCTGGTTTCGCTGCCGGCGGTCATGATCGTTCGAACGCCGCCAGCTCAGGAACCAGGTACTTGCCGGTCGTGCGGATGCTCTTCATCACCGTCTCGTGGGAGAGGGGCGCCATCTGCATCAGGCACATCAACCGATCGACACCGATTTCGGCGTGGAGCTCGAGCTTGCGCCGACACGTCTCGACGTCGCCGAAGATGATCGCGTCGAAGGGATCGAGCGCTTCGTACACCTCGACCGGGTCGAGCTCGTGGCCGGCCAACTGGCGGTTCATCAAGGCGATCACCGGCACCGGGTCGTTGAAGTCGAGAGCGACCTCCTCCTCCGGGATCTGGCCGGACTTCCGCAGCTTGTCGGCGGCTGCCCACTCGACGACCTCGCCCGCGTGGATCCAGATCGGCGACTTCTCGCGGATGGAAGCGATCCAGATGTCCCGCGGCACGCTGTAGACCTCGTGCTGCATGTTCATGAACCACAGGATCGCCTCGCCGGCCCCGCTCTCGATCGCCTCGCGCCGGGTCTCCGCACAGTGGAAGAAGGTGAAGACCGCGCGCCCCTCGTTGGCGAAATCGCCCACGGGCTCGCACTGATCCAGACCGAGCTGATAGTGGTCGAACAGCTGCGAGAGATGATCGAGCGGGGAGAGCATCACCGTCGACAGCACCCCGACGCCGAACCGCCCGGCCCGTTCGAAGCCCTCGGGGTTCGCGCACGTCACCCAGAGTGGCGGATGGGATCGACCGTCGGGTCGGGGAAAGGGCTTCGGGATCACGTTCCGCTCGGGGATCTTCAGGTACTTTCCCTCGTAGGAAAAGGGTTCCTGCTTCCACATGCGCGGAATCATCTGGAGAGCCGCATCGACCTGCTCGCGTGTTTCGTCGGGATCGACGCCAAAGTTCTCCCACTCCCGAGGCAGCGAACGAGCCAGCCCGAGTTCGACACGACCCCGGCTCACGATGTCGAGGAAGGCCGCCCGTTCGGCGATCTGCATCGGGTGGTGAATGCCGAAGGGCGCCAGGACTCCCGAGTGTCCCAGGTGGATCCGCTCGGTGTGCTGCGAGATCAGCGTGAGCATCAGGTCGGGCGTCGAGCAGTAGCTGAAGTGGCCGGTGCCGTGGTGCTCGACGGACCACCAGCAGCCGAATCCCATCTCGTCGGCGAGCTTCGCCTGCTCGATGGCCTCCTGGTAGAGCTGGGACTCGGCCATGCCGTCCGGCTTCTGCAGCTCCGAGAACATGTCCAGGATCATCGCGGCTCCTCGATCGAGGTGACTCTCGAATCGATGATACAGGTCTCCAATGGAAGATTGGAAAGAGTGGGCCTCCCAGCGCGCGCACGGCTCGTCGCACACGCGTAGAATGTTGGTCGCCGCAGGAACCGGTAGAAGGAAGTTTTCCGATGTCGAACGAGCGGTTCGCCTCAGAGTACGAAACGAAACTGTGCAAGGCGGAAGACGCGTTCGCGGCGCTTCCGGATGGCAGCTTGGTGATCTTCGGCACGGGCCTGTCCGAACCACAGCAGCTGCTCTGGGCGCTCTCGAATCGCCTGCGCGACGGGAAGCTGGCGCGCCTGCGTGTCTTCAGCGGACCCCCCGGCTTCCACGCCGCCGACTCGCTCTGCGCCCCCGACCTGGTGGACCGGGTCGAGCGCGTCTCTCAGTTCGTGGGGCCGACGGAGCGTGAGAACATCAAGGCGGGAGTCGTCTCCTACCTCCCCCACCAGTTCCACCAGATTCCGCGCCTGATCTCGGAGACCATGGACGTCGAACTGGCCTTCACCACGGTGTCGCCGATGGATGACTCGGGCCATTTCACCCTCGGCACGAACAACGACTTCATCTCCGCGGCGCTGCGCTGCGCACGTCAAGTAGTCGTCGAGGTCAACGAGCACATGCCCAGCGCGCACGGCGACGCGCTGTTGCACATCCGCGACGTGAGCGCCGTGGTCGAGAATCACGTCCCCCTGCCACCGGTGCAGCGAGTCGTCGGAGGTCCGGTCGACGAGAAGATCGCCGGCTTGATCGCCGAACTCGTCCCCGACGGTGCGACGCTTCAGGTCGGATCGGGTGCCCTACCCGGAATGGTGTGCGCCGCCCTTTCCAGCCACCGCGATCTCGGGATCCACTCGGAGCTGATGGTCCCGGGGCTCCTCGACCTGGTCCGCTCGGGAGCCGCGAACGGTTCGAAGAAGACCGAGAAGCCGGGCAAGCACGTGTCCACCCTGGTCGTCGGCGACGCGGACGACCTCGCGCTGGTCCACGACAACCCCGATTTCGAGAGTTACCCCGTCTCGTACACCAATCATCCCTCGGTGATCGCGCGCAACGACCGGATGATCTCGATCAACGCCGCACTCCAGGTCGACCTGCTCGGGCAGGTCAACGCCGAATCCCTCGGTGGGTTCCAGTTCAGCGGCGCGGGCGGACAGCTCGACTTCGTGCGCGGGGCGTACGACGCGAAGGACGGGAAGTCGATCCTCGCCTTCCACGCGACCGCGCGGAAAGGCAACGTGTCGCGCATCGTGCCCGTGTTTCAGGAGGGAACCGTCGTGACGACGCCGCGGAGCGACACCCACTTCCTCGTCACCGAGTTCGGGTCCGTCGACCTGAAGGGCAAATCGGTTAAGGAACGCGCCCTCGCCATCATCGAGCTCGCCCACCCGGACTTCCGCGAAGAGCTGCGCCGCGCGAGCGAGAATCTCCACCTGGTCTGACCCGGGGATTCGCCGGGGTCAGCCGCGATCAACCGACAGGGGTGATCGGCAGCCTGCGTACCGGCTTCCCGGTAAGGGCCAGCAGTGCGTTGCACACGGCGGGCGCGATGGGCGGCGTGCCCGGCTCTCCGACGCCACCGAGCGGGTCACCACTCGTGACGATGTGGGTCTCGACGCGGGGCATCTCTCGGATTCGGAGCAGCGGGTAGCGGTCGAAGTTGGCCGACGTCACGCGCCCGGCCGCGAAGTGCACCCGGCCGTGGAGCGCTGCGCTCAAGCCAAAGGCGATGGCGCCCTCCATCTGGGCCTCGATGGTGTCGGGGTTCACGACGTCGCCGCAGTCGATGGCGCACACCACCCGGTGGACCCGCGGTCGGCCGTTCTTGCCGACCGTGACCTCCGCCACCTGGGCGACGAAGCTCCCGAAGCACTCGTGGACCGCAACGCCGCGGGTTCGCCCCTCGGGCAGGCTCGTGCCCCAACCCGCCCTCTCGGCGGCGACGCGCAGCACGCGCTGGTGCCGCGGGTGGCCGTCGAGCAGCGCCAACCGGCCCTCCACGGGATCGACGCCGCCAGCGCGACACAGCTCGTCGAAGAAACACTCGGTCACGTAGGCGTTGTGAGAGCTCCCCACCGAGCGCCACCAATGGGTGGAGATCGGCAGCTCCACTTCCGCCCAGCCGACGCGAAGGTTCGGGATCGCATAGGGGAGGTTGCGCGCGCCCTCGACGACGACGCCATCGATGTCGTCTGACAGCGTCCAGCCCTTCTGACGCATGATCGAAGGGGTCGCCATGCGATGCCGCCACGCGATGGGCGTTCCGTCGGCAGCGAGCCCGCCCGTGAACTCGCTGGTGCCCGCCGGGCGGTAGTAGCCCGCGCGCATGTCGTCCTCGCGCGAATACACGACCTTCACCGGGGCGCCCACGCTCTTCGAGAGGTGGACGGCGTCCTCCACGAAATCCGTGGCCGAGCGGCGTCCGAATCCGCCACCCATGTACGTGGGATGCACGGCCACCTGCTCGGGTGCCAGGCCGGTGATCTTCACGGCCGCGGCGCGCGTGCCGGACTGGGTCTGGGTGGGAACCCAGATCTCGCACTCGCCGTCGCGCACGTGGGCGGTGCAGTTCATGGGTTCCATCGCGGCATGGGCGAGATAGGGGAACTCGTAGACGGCCTCGACGGTCGAGGCCGCGCCCGCGAGCGCCTGATCGACGTCGCCGTCGTCGCGGGCCAGCCGGGTGCGTCCGATGGCAGCCCGGCACTGCGCGTCGATGCTCTCGTCCGAGACGTTGGCGCCGTCGCCCGGGTTCCACTTCACCCGCAGCTGCTCGCGGCCCTTCATCGCAGGCCAGGTGGTCCGGGCCACCACGGCGACCCCACTCGGGATCTCGACCACGCGCTCGACGCCCTCGACCGCCAGCGCTGCGCTCGCGTCGAAGGAGGCCAGCTTCGCGCCGAGGGTCGGCGGGCGCTCGACCAGGGCGACGCGCAGCCCGTCCATCTGCACGTCCATTCCGTACTGCGCCGAGCCATCGGTCTTGGCCGGGGTGTCGAGGCGGGGTACGCGTCGGCCGACGATGCGGAACTCGCTGCGCGGCTTCAGCGGGGGATCCGTCGGCGCGGGCAGCGCCGCGGCACGTGCAGCGAGCTCGCCGTAGCGCAGCTGCCGACCGGTCGGCTCGTGGATCACGACGCCCTGCCGAGCGCGGCACTCGGAACGCGGCACGCTCCAGGCCTCGCCTGCGGCCGCGATGAGCATCTCGCGCGCCGCAGCGCCGACCCGTCGGAACTCGTCGAAGCCGCGGCGGATGCTCGCGCTCCCGCCCGTCCGCTGACGGCCGAAGCGATCGTCGGCGGGCGCCTGCTGGGCCCGGACCCGCTGCCAGTCCACCTCGAGCTCCTCGGCGATGAGCATCGGCACCGACGTGAACACACCCTGCCCCATCTCGAGCTGGCTTACGAAGAATTCCACCGTGTCGTCCGTGCCGATCCGGATCCAGGCGTTGAGCTCTTGCGTTCCGGGCGGCGCCGTCTTCCTGGCGGCGGCGGGCCCGCCGGGGAGGGCGAAGGACAGCACGAGGCCGACGCCAACGCCTCCCGAGACCTCCAGGAAGTGCCGTCTCGACAGGCCGCGCTCAGGCATCCTCGGAACCTGCCTCGTCTCGGGTCCCCTCGCGGGCGGCGCGCTGGATCGCGCGCCGGATGCGGTTGTACGTACCGCAGCGACACAGGTTAGGCGACATCCAGGCGTCGATCTCGTCGGCGCTGGGATCGGGGTTGCGGTCGAGCAGCGCCGCCGCACTCACGATCTGACCCGACTGGCAGTAGCCGCACTGGGGCACGTCCTCGGCGATCCACGCCCGCTGCAACGGGTGGCTGCGGTCTGGGGAGAGACCCTCGATGGTGGTGATGCGCCGCGCGCCGACGTCTGCGACGCGCAGCCGACACGAGAACCCAGGAGCGCCGTCGATCTGCACCGCACAGGCGCGGCAATAGCCGCCCCCGCAGCCGAACTTCGTGCCCGTCAGGCCGAGTTCGTCGCGCAGCACCCACAGGAGCGGTGTGTCGGCGTCGACTTGAACCGTGCGCAGCTCGTCGTTGACTCGCAACCGGTACTCAGGCATCGGAGCCCTCCCGCAACACCCCGCAATGTACCACCTTGGCTCCGGGAGCGACGAATTCGGCGCGATTGTACCGGCGCGACACGTGGTTTAGGGTGGTGGCCATGAGCGAAACAACAGCGGCCAGGAAGAAACTCGGATCCGTCGTCAAGCGGCGGGACATGTACTTCCACGAGCCCCGGTATCGCGACTACCGATGGCTCGAGACGAACTGGTTCACGTGGACGATTCCCGAGAAGGCCATGCGCTGCCACCTGCGGGCCGGGTTTCGCACCAACCTGAACGTCGTCGAATCGACCGTCTTCATGTTCGACAATCCAAAACCCCACGCCGGGGCCCTCGGCGTCCTCTACTCCGACCGCCGGAGCCACGTCCCGATGCCCGCGACCAACCTCGACCACTACGACCTGGTGAGCGGAGTTTCCGTGCGCATGACGCGGCCGCTCGAAGAGTGGCAGGTCCGCTACGAGGGCGGACACGACACGCGCTTCGACCTCCACTACCGGGCCATGATGCCCCCGGTACACGTCAGCGAGACCGGTACCGCGTCGGAGGACCAGGCCACGATCCGACACGGGCACATCGATCAGATGATGCACGTCACCGGTACCGCTCGGGTGCGGGGCGTCGACTACGAGGTCAACTGGCCGGCACCCCGCGACCACTCGTGGAGCCCGCGGCCCGAATCGTCTTCGGGCTACGGCTTTCCCATGTCGGGAAACTTCGACTACGGGAGCTTCGGGAAAGAGGGACAGGACTTCACGTTCTTCGTCCAGACCCGGAACGACTGGAAGGACCTACGGCGCGGTACCGTCCACAACGGCTACCTCCTCGACAGCGGCGATCTCCTGCGGATCAAAGCGGGTGAGGGCCGCTATACCTACGAAGAAAACTCCTTCCTGGTCACGTCACTCACGTACGAGCTCGAGGACGAGCGCGGGCGAACCCACGTTTTCGAGGGAACCCCGCGCAGTTTCTACGGCACCGGCGCCGGGACCCTGGCGGTCGTGGAGTGGCGGAGTCGAGACGCTGACGTCGGCTGGGGCGAGTACAACTGGCACGGCGATCTCTACGAGCTACAGCGCATCGGTCGTCCGCCCCGCTGACACGGCGACAACGCCGTCCCGCAAGCGAAGCGCGCAGCGAGGCGAAGCCGAGCGGAGGCTGGCAGGCGGGCTTTGCCCGCCGCTACCCAGCCCAACTAGCCGTCCGCCCAGCGGTCGATGCGCTCCATAGCGTCGCTGTACTGCACGACCATCTCTTCGACGATGCTGCGCACCGACCGGATGTCGTTCATCGAGCCAACGACCTGCCCGACGAAGTAGTTGATGAGTCGCTGCGCACCGGGTGACTTGTGTGCCGCGTGCTCGATGCGCCGCCAGGCCTGCCCGATCAGTTGCGGTTGCAGGGGCATCGGCAGCGGGTCCGGGTTCTCCGGGTCCTCCCACGCCTGGGTCCAGGCGCTCTTGAGCTGCCTTGCGGGCTTCCCCGACCTCGAGCGGGAACGGATCGTGTCGCTCGACGTCGCGTCGAGGAACTTCTGCTTCACGACCGGGTGGGTCTCCGCTTCTTCCGTCGTCAGCCAGACCGAGCCAGTCCAGACCCCCTCGGCGCCCAGCGCCAGGGCCGCGGCGATCTGGCGACCGTTCGCGATGCCCCCGGCCGCCAGTACGGGAACCGGCGCGACGGCGTCGACGACCTCGGGGATGAGCACCATCGTGGCGATCTCGCCGGTGTGGCCTCCCGCCTCGTACCCCTGGGCGATGACGAGGTCGACGCCGGCGGCCACGTGTCGGCGGGCGTGCTCGGCCTTGCCCGCCAGCGCTGCCACGAGCACACCCTCTTCGTGCCCCCGCTCGATCATCCAGGGCGGCGGGGGGCCGAGCGCGTTGGCGACCAGGCGGATGCGATGTCCGAACGCGACTTCGATGAGGGCTCTCTGTCGCTCCCGCTCGAAGACCGCCGGCCGCGGCTGCCAATCGCCTTCCGGCAGCGGCGGAACGCCATGCTCCACGAGCAGCGCGTCCACGAAGCGGCGGTGAGACTCGGGAACCAGCGATTCGAGCTCGGAGGTGTCGTGGCCTCCATCGTCGCTTCCCACGAACTTCGCCGGTACGAGGATGTCGACGCCGTAGGGGCGGCCGTCCACCTCGGCCTCGATCCAGTCGAGCTCGATCTTCAGCTGTTCGGGCGAGAGCCCGGTGACGCCGAGGACGCCGAAGCCGCCCGCCTTCGAGACGGCCGCAACGACGTCGCGGCAGTGGCTGAAGGCGACGATGGGGAACTCGACGCCCAGCAGATCCCGTACTCGCGTGTGCATGAGAGAAGCGTACTGCCGCTGCGCACCCTCGATCAACAAGCCTTTGCGACCGCCCCACCCTCGATCAACGACGCCGGTCCACCCGGCAATTCCGGTATGATCGGATCGTTCCGCGATCGTCGGTGTGCCCGGACGGCTCGCACCGAGAGAAGACCCGTGAACGTGGAGAAGGAGTGATCATGACACCGGCCAGCTACCGCTTGTTCGATGTGGACAATCACTACTACGAGACTGCGGACGCTTACACGCGCTACCTCGAGCCCGAGTACCGAGACAGCCTCCCCGCCAAGGTCGGGGGAGACGGGGAGAGAATCAGGAAACCGGGTCAGGAAGACTGGGTGATGCGGCCAGGCTCGCTCAAGGAATACCTGCGGAAGATGAAATCGGGGAACGCGGAGGAGCCGTACGTCCTCATGGCACCGCTCCCCGGGTTCCGAGACCGAGACGAGCGCATCAAGCTGATGGACGAGCAGGGCATCGAGGCCTGCACCATGTTCTCGTCGGCCGTCTCCATGGAGCACCGCCTCGAGGATCCGAAAGCCCTCTACGCGTACTTTCGCGCACTCAACCGTTGGATCGAAGACGACTGGGGATTCGCCTACAAGGATCGCATCTATTGTCCTCCGCACCTGTCCCTGCGCGACCTCGACATGGCCATCGTCGAACTCGATCGCGTCATCGCGGCCGGTGCCCGCGCGATCAACCTCCGGCCGGGCCACGCCTACGGTCGCTCCCAGGGCGATCCGTACTTCGACCCGTTCTGGGAGCGCGTGAACGAGGCGCACCTCTCGGTCCTGTACCACCAGGGCGAAGGTGGGCACAACGCCGCACTGGCTCCGCTCTGGGGCTACGAACCCGACCCGCAGGTCTTCGAGATGTCCGCGTGGCAGTGGCTCAACAGCTACGGCGACCTGCCGATCATCGCAGCGCTTTCGCAGCTCATCTACGACAACGTGTTCGGGCGCTTTCCCAACCTCAAGGTCGCCAGCGTCGAGAACGGAGCCGGCTGGCTTCCCTACTTCATGAGCAGGATCGACAAGATGAGGGGAATGGGGCGCAACGGGCCGTGGATCGGTGGGCAGCTCACGGAGCGGCCGACGGCGATCGCCCGGCGCCACCTCGTCGTCACGCCGTATCCCGAGGACGACGTGGAGGGCATCGTTGCGAAGGTCGGGCACGAGATGATCGCCATGGGCTCGGACTATCCGCATGCCGAAGGCTTGGGCACCCCCAGTGAGTTCCGGAACCTCGTCTCTCAGCTGCCCCAGGACCAGCAGCGTTGGATCCTGCGCGAGAACGGCTTCAGCCTGGTCCGGCGCTGAGCGGATCCGCGAGTCCGTATGTTCTACGAGTCGGTCGGTGCACTTCTCGGCGGAGCAGCGGAAGCCCTGGCGGCGGATGATCCCAACCGCCCGGTGGACGAACGCGGTCAACGCGAGCGCCGACAGATCACCGTGCTGTTGCGGCGCATCGGCGTGATCTGGCCCAAGCTCTTTCAAGCGCTCGACGAGGAATCCGCGATCCTGGAGTCCACCCTGCGCAGCACCGCTGAGACCGCGCGAGCTCACCAACTCGCCGCGGCCGACGGGCCGACGAGTGCCGGCATCACCGACCCGCTCGTGCGCTACCGCCAGCTGCTCTTCGACCTCGACCAGTGGGTGATCCTGCTCCACGAACACGGCCAGGAGCCGTGGGTGCAGGCTGCACTTCGCTCCCTGCGCCGGGGGCTGGCCGATGCGGCCGAGGTCCAGGGTCGGCTGGTCGACGACATGCTCGCTGCGTGAGCCGCGCGCCGCGAGCGCGTGGCAGATGGAAAGACCTGCCGCAGCCCTCTCCGTTCGGTCTGACCCAGTGCGGAGGCCTCCCGCCCGAGGAGTACGAGCTGTCGGTGCGCCGGGAGGAGGTGCGGCCCGAAGCGATCGACGCGGATGCCAGGCTCGCCTTTCTGGCCGAGCCGCTCACCTGAGGTCGGGGCGCTCCCGGTCAGGCCTCGAACAGGCTCGTGTCCGGACCGATCCGTCCGACGACCGGTGCGAGCTTCTCGGTGTCGATGCCGTAGAACGCCGCGGCGCTTCCACCGAGCATGGTCGCGATCTCGGCCTCGGGGACGCCGCGGAAGGCGTCGACCATCGCGTCTCGGGTCTTCGGCCAGGTCCCTTCCGGGTGGGGGTAGTCGCTCCCCCACATCATGCAGTGGTGACCGACCTCGTGGCGCCGCTCGACCTCCTTGCGTCCGAAGAATGTCCCGAGCCGGATGTTGCGATGGAAGTATTCGCTGGGCTTCATCGAAAGGTGGCTCTTGTAGTCGCCGAGCTTCGCGGTCACGTGCCAATCGACGTAGCGATCGTCGAGGTGTTCGAGATAGTTGGCCGCCCAGGTAGTGGTGGCTTCCGTGACCACCACTTTGAGCTTCGGATGGCGTTCGAACACGCCGCCCCAGATCAGGAAGGTGAGCGGTCGCACGACGGCCCACACCGCCTCGCACACGTAGATCCCCATACCGCCGAGCAGGTCCTGGTGGCCCGGACGTCGCGGCATCGGTCCGAAGTAATCCTCGGCCGGCGCGGGTCCCGAGTGGAAGTGGATCACCACGTCGAGATCCTCGCAGGTGGCCCAGAGCGGTTCGTACTTCGGATGGTGATACGGGGAGTGTGGCCCCCACATCACCGGAATCATGATCGAGCGCAGTCCGTTGTCCCGCGCCCATCGAACCTCGCGTACCGCTTCGTCGACGTCCCAGGTGGCGGGAACGACCGCCACGCCGAGGTGTCGCTCCGGCGCCATCTGGGAGAGCTCCGCGATCCAGCGATTGTGCGCCCGCGCCCCGGCCCACTGCGTCTCGCGTTCTCCGCCGAGTGGGCCCACGGAAAGCCCCGCTCCGAACGGCGGCGCGTTGTTCTCGGTGATGCCGTCGGGAAAGATCACTTCGGCTGCAATTCCGTCGCCGTCGAGAACTTGCAGACGCTGTGCCTGGTCCCAGGCCCCCGTGAGCTCCTGCTCGATCCCCTGGCGCCACTTCGCGTTGATGTCCTCGACCAGCATCACCTTGCGGTTTTCCTTCGCAAGCTCGAGTTGGACCGCGACGTCCGCGTCGTAGGCTTCGCGGTACTGCGGGTCGAGGTATTCGCGATACTCGCCGGGCAGGAGCCCGGCGTGGCAATCCGTCGACACGAAGAGCATTCGACTCATGGTCGTCCTCCCAGAATGTTGTCATCCGTCGGCGTCACGGGCAGCCGATCCGTTCGAGCTCCGGTCCGTGCTCGGCCGCAAGCAACGCGAGTTGATCCCGATCGAAGCCGTACACCGTGGCTGCCGTGAGACCGATCAGCCGTGAGACTTCGTCGCGCGGCACGTCTTTGAACGTATGAGCCAGTCGCTCGACGGTGTGCGGCCACGAGCCTTCGAGGTGCGGGTAATCGGAGCCCCAGATCAAGTGCTCGACCCCCAGCACGCGGCGCGCCTCCCATTCGCCCTCGTCCATGAAGGACGCGCCGATGTAGCACTGTCGCTCGTAGTACTCGCTGGGCTTCCTGGGAAGCGACCTGCGGAGCTGGGCGAACATCGGGAGCTCGTAGCGCGAGTCCATCAGCTCGAGGGTCCCGATCATCCAGTCGGCTTTCTGCTCGGTCATCACGAGACGCAGCGCGGGGTAACGTTCGAACACGCCCGACCAGACCAGGAAGCCGAACGGGCGGTGGGCCCAGTAGAGGATCTCCGACAGGAAGATGCCGATGGATCCGGGATGCCCGCCCAGGTCCGGCGTCCACCCCGAGTGGGTGTGCATCGGCATCGCGAGGTCGGCGCAGACCGCCCAGAGTGGCTCGTAGCGCGGGTGGTGATAGGCGGGCGGCAGGTCGCCGATTCCGATGGCGCCGCCGGGCAGCAGGATTCCGCCGAAGACGCCGTGCTCGCGCAGCCAGCGAACTTCCTCGACGGCGACATCGACGTCGTCGACGGCAATGAGCCCGACGCCGGCGCGCTCGCCGGGTGCCTCGGCGCAGAAGTCGGCCAGCCAGCGGTTGTAGGCGTGAACTCCCGCCTGCCACAGCGCCGCCTCCTGCTGGTACTGGTAGGTCGCGATTCCGACATCGAATGGCAGGTTGCCGGCCTCTCCGTCCTTCGTAGTCGCACCGCCGGGAAAGATCACCTCGGCGACGACGCCGTCCGCTCGCAGCTCGCGGGTCCTCCGCTCGGAGTCCCAGATGCCATTCATCGCGCCGCCGTCGACGCGCACGTCCCGTCGGAATTCCTCCTGCGCCTGCTCGTCGAAGAGCGGCTCTCCCAGTCTGCCGGTGCCCCGATCGGCCAACTGCGCGCGCCAGCTGTCGAAGGACTCGCGCCACGCCGGGTCCACGTACTCGCGTACGTCGTCGAGCCTCGGGGCAGCGTGACAATCCGCCGAAATCATCAGGTAGCGATCTGCCGTCGTCACTCGCCTGCCTCTCCCATGCCGCCAACGACCAGCGCGCGTTCCTGGACCATGTAGTCCGGCGTGCCACGCGCGATCATCGACTCTGCCCGAGTCCGGATGTTCTGGTCGATATTCTCGGCGTCGGGAATCAGCCAGAAGCGCTTCTCCCGGATCCCACGTACGACGAAGTCCGCGATCTCGTGCAGCGGTGTCG
>JABSQW010000254.1 GCA_013215605.1 Myxococcales bacterium | reverse complement strand
GGCGATGTCGAGAAGAAGTGCGAGAGCGTTGAATAACTTATTTTGTATTTTTGGAGCGACGCATTGGCAGCGGGTCCCGTGAGGAGCCCCACACCCAACGCGATGACAAGGACTGCGACGAATTGTCGAGAGACTCGATTCAACATGACTGACTCCCCGATAGTGCGGTTCGATTCGTCGAGTTAACGTGCAATCCCCGTACCAGAATGCACATCGTTGTTTTCACTGGCTTTTCGGGAGATTCGATGGGGTGACGGCACGAGGGTTCCGGCTCCGAGTGGCGCAGAATGCACCGTCACGCTCGCAGCCTTCATGTAAATCCTTGCTTTCGCTATCGAAATCGAATGGTCGCCGAGATGGGGCATTTCGCACCACTGATACAATCCGCTCCACCGAGGGCGAACTTTCTCGCTACGGAACCCCGCGGGACCTGAGCGAGGATCCCGCTCAGCGCGTCTCACTCGCGCTCGGCGTTCTCCGCCTCGGGGGGGAGCGTCTCTTCGACGATCTCGTGGGGACTCGCGTCCTGCGGCGAGGAGTGATCGGGTACGAGGGTGTTGAGCTGGTTGATCAGGCGGCGCAGACCCCCCATGTCTCGCCGGTTGAAGCGCAGGCTGATGCGCGGGAAGTGGTGCACCTCTCCCGATTCGCGCGGAAGCGCGTCGGTGATTTCGATCTCCCCCTGCGTGAGGATGTCGGCAAATTCGACGTTCAGCGCGTCGAGCTCCTCCTCATCGGGAGCGCGCCGGACGCGGATCACGAGGAGATCGTCGACGTATCGGCTCGAGTGGTAGTTCTTGTAGAAGTTCAGGATCTCTTGTGTGGCGACGTCGACGTCGTCGGTGATGCGAAAGAGCGAGAGGTCCGAGTCGCTGATCAGCCCGCGATCGCGTAGGTGGGCGCGGACATAGCCCTCCCAGTCCTTCCAGTAGCTGCCGCCGGGAGAATCGATGAAAACCACCGGTAGGATTTCGCTCTTGCCGGTCTGGATCAGGGTGAGGGCCTCGAAGCCCTCGTCGTGCGTGCCGAAGCCGCCCGGAAAGAGCGCGATGGCGTGGGCCTCTTTGACGAAGATGACCTTCCGGGTGAAGAAGTACCGGAAGTTGATGAGCTTGTTGTCGCCGCGAATGACCTCGTTGGCCTGCTGCTCGAAGGGCAGCCGGATGTTCACACCGAACGACGCCTCACGGCCCGCGCCGCCGTTGGCCGCGACCATGATCCCGGGCCCGGCGCCGGTGATCGTCATCCAACCGAGCGTGGCCATGCGCTCCGAGAACTCGTAGGCGGCCTGCCAGTCCGAGTGCTCGCGCGGCGTTCGGGCGCTGCCGAAGACGGCGACCTTTCGCACGTGCTTGTAGGGGGCGAATACCCGAAAGGCGTGACGCAGCTCCTTGAAGGCGCTGTTGACCAGTTTGGCGTCGCCTCGCGAGGAGTCATCGCGGAGCAGGCGCACGGCGGAGACGATGAGCTGGCGCGCGTAGTCCGCGCCGTCCTGCACTCCGTACACCTCGCGCGCACGACCGATCAGCGTCTCGATCATCTCATTGAGCTCGGGATTGTCGAGCTCGTAGCGCCGGCGGCGGGTTCGCGACATCGCGGCTCAGGATAACCATGCGGGTCGCGACCGCCATGCTGAATCCGGGCGCGGCGCCTACCCTGTCGGAGTGGCGATGGATACTGCGGTTTTCGCGAGATATCTGGCTTTCCAGCTGCCGGGAATGCTGGGCGCGGGCCTCGTACTGTCGGCGCTCGCGCACTTCGAGACCTTGAGCCCCGTCGCGGCGGTGATCCTCTTCGGCCTCTGGGTGGCCAAGGACCTCGCCTTCTACCCCTTCGTGAAGGTCGCGTACGAGCGCCGGAGCCCGATGAACCCCGGCGTCAAAGACCTCGTCGGCCAAACCGGGACCTCGCGCGATGCGCTGGCGCCGGAAGGCTACGTGATGATCGGCGCCGAGCTGTGGCGCGCCCGCACCCGGGACGCTGCAGAGCCCATCCCCGCCGGGAGCTCCGTGCGCGTGGAGGCGGTGGTGGACCTGATGGTGATCGTCACCGCGGGTGACGACCTCACCGCGAAGAGCGGACGCCCGACTTGAACCGACTCGCCGGTGCCATTGGTGCGCTCGCGCTCGGCTGCGCGCCGCCGGCCGAGCCACCGTTCGAGCCGGCGGAGCGCTCGAAAGAACTGCTTTCGGCGCCGCACTTCGCGGGCGATCGATTCTTCAATCCGTGGGGCGCGGGAGATCGCAGCCTTCTCCGGGGCTTGCGCTGGCAGCTCACGCGAAGCGCCTACGACAAGAGCGGCGACCCGAACGTCCCCGTGGTGAGCAACGACGGCGCCTACCTCTCCGACGGCTCGACGTCAGCCCCGTCGGTCACCTGGGTGGGCCACGCCACATTCGCCGTGCACGACGGTGGCGATGTATTCCTCACCGACCCGCACTGGAGCGAGCGTGCTCTCGTGCCCCGGCGGGTCGTGCCGCCTGGCATCCCCGTCGAGTCCATTCCAGCAGACGCCTTCGCCGTGATCTCCCACAGCCACTACGACCACCTCGACGCCGAGACGGTGGAGATGCTCCCCGCGAGCGTCGGCTGGATCGTACCCCTCGGCCTCGCCGACTGGTTTCGCAACCGCGGCCGCCAGGATGTGGTCGAGCTCGACTGGTGGCAGAGCACGAAGCGCGGGCGATTCGAGATCACCTGTCTTCCGTCGCAGCACTGGTCGCTGCGGATCGAGCACCACGAGAACGAGACGCTGTGGTGCTCCTGGCTGATCGACTCCGGCGAGCGTCGCTACTACTTCGCCGGCGACACCGGGTACTTCCACGGCTTCGAGGAGTTCGGACGACGCTTCCCGGGCATCGACGTCGCCATGCTACCGATCGGCGCCTACGCGCCGCGCTGGTTCATGCGCTATCAGCACATGGACCCTGCCGACGCCTACCAGGCGTTCCGGGACCTCGGCGCCCGCCACATGCTCGCGATGCACTGGGGGACGTTCGACCTCACCGACGAACCCGTGGACAGGCCGCCGGAGGAGCTCGCAGAGGTCCTCGCGAAGCGCGGCGGAGACGCACGCGTCGCGGTGCTCGC
>JABSQW010000253.1 GCA_013215605.1 Myxococcales bacterium | reverse complement strand
GTGCCAGCCGGAGAGCGAGCAGTAGGGATCCCAGAAGAGCTGCGCGTCGTAGTGGGTGTGGGTATCGACGAAGCCCGGTGCGACGTTGAGCCCGCCGGCGTCGATCTCGCGCGCCGCCCGCGAAGCGGGAATTCGTCCAATCTCGGCGATCACCCCGTCCTTCACACCGATGTCCGCTCGATAGCGCGGTCCGCCGGTTCCGTCGAAGATCATCCCATCGCGAATTACGACGTCGAAGTCGGGCATGGCTCGTCTCCTGAGAATTCTTGTGAACACCTCGGTATATGCGGGGGAGCCCTTCGAGAGTACACGTGTCCGCAACCGAACGCCGACTCGGTTCGGAAGCGGTCCGGAGAGTCCGTCAGGCGGGTCCGCGCAGCCCCTCGATGAAGGGCTTCACGCCATCGACGCCCTGCTCGTCCATCACCCGAATCGTCTGTGTGCCGATCACCGCGAGATCGACGCGACCGCGCAGATGGTCGACGTCGGCGCGGTCCTTCACGCCGAAGCCGAGGGCGAGCGGCAGATCCGTGGCGGCGCGGCAGCGGGCGAGATAGGCGTCGAGATCCTCGCTGAACGTCGTGTCGGCGCCAGTGACCCCCTTCCGGGCCACGCAGTAGACGAGGCCCTTCGCGACGCGCGCGATCTCGCCCATTCGGGCGTCGCTCGTGTTGGGCGAGAAGATGAAGATCGGCGCGAGGTCGCGCTTCTGCATGGCCGCGAGGTACTCGTCGGCCTCCTCGGGGGGAAGGTCGGGAACGATCGCGCCGGCGAGACCGGCGTCGGCCATGCGTTGCGCGAACGCGTCGATGCCGTGCTTGAACAGGATGTTGTAATAGGTCATCAGCAGGAACGGGATGTCGAAGCGCCGACTCACGGCTTCGCCGAACTCGAAGCAGAGATCGACGCTGGATCCGGCCGCGAGCGATTGTTGATTGGCGTGCAGGATCACCGGACCGTCGGCAATGGGCTCCGAGAATGGAATCTGGAGTTCCATGACGTCGACGCCCGCTTCGACCATCGCCTCGACCACGCGCAGCGAGTCGTCGAACGACGGATAGCCGATCACGATGTGCGTCATGAGCAGGATCTCCTGCTCTTCGCGCCGGGAGCGAAGGATCGCTTCAAGCATCGTACTCCTCCGCCTTCTCCCGGATGAACTGCTTCCACTTCGGGTCGCCGATGGCATCGGCCACGGTGAAGATGTCCTTGTCACCGCGGCCCGACTGGTTGATCACGATGACATCGTCGCGCGAGAGGGTGGGTGCCTCTTTGAAGGCCTGGACGAAACCGTGGGACGACTCGAGGGCGGGGATCAGGCCCTCCTTGCGAATCGTGAGCCTGAGTGCCTCGACCACCTCCTCGTCGGTCGCCGCGGCAAATCGCACGCGGCCGGCCTCTCTCAAGTCGGCGAGGATCGGTGAGACGCCCACGTAGTCGAGGCCCGCCGCGATGCTGTGGGTCTCCTTCATCTGGCCGTCGCCATCCTGCAGGAAGTACGTCTTGTAGCCCTGCGCGATGCCGACGCTGGCGTCGTCCGACGCGAGACGCGATGCGTGCTCACCGGTCTCCAGCCCGCGGCCGCCGGCCTCGACACCCACGAGCTCCACCGGATCGTCGAGAAAGCCGCTGAAGATCCCCATGGCGTTCGAGCCGCCGCCTACGCAGGCGTAGACGCGTGCGGGCAGCTGGCCCGTCTGCTCGAGCACCTGGCGCCGCGCCTCGCTCCCGATGATCGACTGGAACCACGTCACCATCTCGGGAAACGGGTGGGGACCGCAGGCCGTACCGAGTACGTAGTGGGTGGTGTCCATGTTCGTCACCCAGTCGCGAAACGCCTCGTTGATGGCGTCTTTCAGGATGCGCGTCCCCGAGCTGACGGGCACGACCTCGGCCCCCAGCTGCTCCATCCAGAACACGTTGGGCCGCTGACGCTGCACATCGACCTCGCCCATGTAGATCGTGCAGTCGAAGCCGAACTTCGCCGCCATCGTCGCGGCGGCGACGCCGTGCTGCCCGGCTCCCGTCTCGGCGATGACGCGCTGCTTCCCCATTCGCTTCACGATCAGTCCCTGGCCCATGACATTGTTCGCCTTGTGGGCGCCCGTATGGTTCAGATCTTCGCGTTTGATGAAGATGCGTCCGCCGCCGAAGTGCTCGGTCAGGTTCTCGGCGTACGTGAGCGGCGTGGGGCGACACGAGTAGCTCGACATCAGCGTCTCGTACTCGCGCCAGAACGCCGGATCCGCCTTCGCCTCGGCGAAGGCGTCGACGAGCTCGTCGAAGGTGGCCACGAGGATCTCGGGAATGAACGATCCCCCGAAGTCGCCGTAGTAGCCGCGTTCACGCATCGGGGAATCCTCCGAGGGTCTGCGAAAACACCAGTCGGTCGGTGCGACAGAGAAGCTCCGAGAAGACCGCGTCTGTCGCGTTGGCGAAATGGATCCGGCGCTTGACGAGCAGCACCGGGGCGTCGGCAGCGAGATCGAGGAGTGATCCGTTCGACTCGCCGACCGCGGTCACCCGGAAGTTCTGCTCCGCGGACTCGGGGCGCAGGTGGTAGTGCTCGTCGGCGAGCCGCGACAGCGAGCGGCCCGCGAGCGAGATGCGGCCGAGGCCCGGAAACAGCTCGACGTCGAGCCACAGGCTTTCGAGCAGCACGGGCGTCTTCTCGAAACGCGAGAGACGCGAGACGAACCAGGCCTCCCTGCCCGCGAACGGATTCTCGGGATCATCACGCGCGACCCGCAGACGGCGCGCGCGTTTCACGAGCGTGGTACGGACGTCGAGCCCCGTCTTCTCGAAGGAAGCCATCGTTCCGGCGAGGGAGAGCAGCTCGACCTGCTCCGGCGGCTCGACGACGAACGTCCCCGAGCCGCGGCGGCGCTCGATGCAGCGGCGCCGAATCAGGAGATCGGTGGCCTGGCGCACCGTGGGCCGCCCGATGCCGAACCTGCGCGAGAGCTCCGGCTCCGACGGGATCTTCGACCCGAGCGGGTACTCGCCGTCGCGGATGCGGGCGAGCAGCACGGTGGCGAGCTGGCGGTAGAGGGGAATCGGAGAGTCCGCGTTCAGGGAGGGCACGACCCGGAGGCTGACGCTCTTTGGATAAGATGTCAATACAACTAGGAGCCTACCCGGGCGGACGGACGGTCTGACTACTCCGTGGAAACCGGCTGCTGCCAGCCGAAGCGCCCGAAGGCCTCGGGGAGCGCAGCGCGGATCTCCTCGCGGGTCAGGCCGAACTCCTCGAGGCTGTAGACGTGCTCGGCGCGGTGCTGCTTCGAGCGTTTCTCCTCCTCGCGGAGGATCTCGTCGTACGGGGGAGACACTTCGAAGCCGAGTTGTGCGCAGGTGGCCGCGACACTGCGGCTCGGGCTCTCGATCAGATCCGTATAGGAGACGAAGATCGCCCGGTCCGTGGGGAAGTCGGCGAGGGCTTCGAGCGGGTACCGGTAGTAGTGGAGACATTGCTCCGCGAGGAGCTCGATCTGCTGGGCGACCTCCGCCTTCTCGAATCCCATCGCGCGAAAGTTGCGCGACATCAGCTTCAGCAGGCTCGGGATCGTCTGGTAGGGATTGCGCATCATCACGATGAAACGCGCGTCGGGAAATGCCTCGCCGAGCGTCTTTATCGACCCGGTGAAGACCGGGCTCTTGCTGAGGAAGACCGTGTCGCCGCCCGTGAGGTAGATCTGGCGCTGGATGGCTGCGCGGTAGAAGCGCATCAGCTTCTGGCGGTTGCGCCGGTCGCGATCCGACGTGTGCTCGTCCATGTAGTAAAGGTGCGTCACGACCTCCGGGTACGGGAACCAGAACCCGAGCTGGCACTGCATGAAAGTCGGGATCATGAGGAAGGCGTCCTCTTCCGGAACGCGCAGTCCCATCGGGTGCATCCGGCGCCCTTCGGCGAACGCCTGGTCCTCGATCGCCGTGATCTTCCGCTCGAGCCAGCCGCCGAGGTACTCGCGGTCGAGAGCCATCACCCAGCGCACGAGCTGCTTCTGGGTGATCGAGGGCATCGTGAGCTCCCAGGTGAGCCAGGCGGTGAAGCGCTCGCGGTCGCGCGACAGCAGCGTGTGCATGAGGGTGGTGCCACTGCGCGCGTGCCCGATGATGAAGACGGGCGTCACGATCTTCGCCCTCCGGAAAGCGGGAAAGAACACGTAGTCGAGCGCCATCCCGAGGTTTCCGAACAGGTTCACGAGCGGGAAGCCGATCGCAAGGACGAGGATGCGAAGAAAGCGCTTCGGCTGGGGGTTGTCGCGGAACGAGCGCCCGAAGAGCGAGAGGTAGCGACGCAGGTCGAACGGCATGAGCACGGGGGGCGACCTCCAGGGGGGAGTGGACCGCGAGCTACCCGAGCCCGGGGTCGTCGATGAGAATCCGCCAGCAGCCGTCGTCCTGCTTCCCGAGGACCACGGTCGAATCACCCGACGCCTGACCGGGCTCGCCGTCTGCGCCCTCGAAGTCGAGGATCCAGCGCGTGCGCTCGAGGGCGACGTCGCCCCGCACGATCAGATCGACGAGCTCGAGCCGCGGCAGCGGATTGCCGGGCGCCAGCATCGCCTCGAGCATCGGGCGGATCTGCGCGTGGCCCGAAAGGCGCTGGCCCTTCGCCGGCACGTACACCGCCTCGGCATCGTAGAGCTCGAGCAGGTCTTCGAGGTTTCGCTCCTCGGTGAAGCGGGAGAACAGGGCGTGGCTGTCCTTCGGTTCGGTCGCGGCCATTGGGGTACTCCTCTGAAGTGATTCTTCGAATCCGCGGGTCAGCGGCCGATCATTCCTGCACCACGCGCGCTTCGAGCCGCGCGAGCAACCGCGCCCGCGTCGCCACGATGTCGAGGAGCACGTACCGGCCGTGGAAATCGGAGAGGGAGTAATCGAGGTAGAAGGTCCAGTGGGACTCCGGACGATGGACGCTCTCGGAGACCCCCAGCTTCTCGGGTGCCCGCTCCGCGCCCGCCCCTGCGGTCATGAGCGCCGAAACTGCCGCGCAGAGCGGCAGGACCCAGCGGCGGTGCATCAGTGGCTGCTTTCGGCCGACCCACCGAGCTCCGACTCGCGCTCGATGAACTCCTGGATCGAACCCACGCCGAGCTCCATCGCCTCGAGCAGACTCTCGAGGTGTTCGCGCGTATTGACGAGGCCGCGCGCACGGAGGATGCCGGCAGCATCGACCAGAGCGGCGAAGGGCAGCTTGCTCACGCCGTAGGCCACGCCGAGTTCCGGCGAGAGTACGTAGGGGAGCGCGCCGAGCTTTTCCTCTTCGACGAACCGCGCGTGCTCCTCGCGACCGCCGTCGCTTGCGAGCACGACGTCGAGGCGCTTCGCCTCTCGGTGAAGTAGCGACTGCAGCGCGGGCAGGAGGTGCTTGCAAACCGGACACGACGGCGAGAGAAAGAAGAGCAGCGTCGCACGCGCGTCGTCGCGCGGCGCCCCGACGACGACCGCATCGCCCGCGAGGGTTTCGGCCGCGACGCGCGGCGCTTCTTCACCGACCACGGCGCCCTCCTGCACGGCCAGTGCCCCGGCCGGAGCGACGCGTTCGTGCAGTACGCCGAGCTGACGCACCAGCGCAACGATCACGAGCCCCATCGCGAGCACGACGCACCACAGCAGCAAATTCGAGACGAGAAGCGCGTCGGTCACGAGCGGCCCCCGATTCGCGAGAGCGCAGGCGCCAGCGCGGCGAGTCCGTCGACGGCAATCGCCAGGCTGAAGAGCACCGCGACACCGATCCCGACGGTGAATCCATCGAGCCACGCGAGCGATCGCACGGCAGCGGGCAGGGCCGCGGCAGCGGCCATGCTCGCGTAGACGACGTTCCGCGGGATCAGCATCTCGTGAAGTGTCTGGCGTGTCCCCGGGCCCGCGCAGCCGCAGTCGATGTCACGCCGTCCCCGCGCGAGGTTGATCCCGATGGCCGCCGCGTAGACGAGAAGCAGCGTGGCCGCCGCGAGGGACGCGGCAGCTGCGGTGACGGGGACGAGCAGAGCGGGGACGAGCAGCACCTCGACCCCGAGAAGCGCCGACGCGACGACGCCGACGAGCGCGCCGGGAAGCAACTCGTAGCCGCGAAGCGCCGCCGCGAAGCCACTGGGGTCGACGAGCTTGCCGGCCAGCGCGCGCGCGAACAGCGCCGAGAGGAAGATCCGCAGTGTCCACGACACCACCGGGTCGAGCACCGCGGCGGCCCCGGTCTGCGTCGCAATGCCATCCACGCCGATCCCACCTCCGTACGTCCGGCAGCTTGACATGGCGGAAATCCAAACTCAATGCTCGTCGCGACCCCGACCGAGAACCGCTCCGCGGTGGTTTCGTGCGACGATGCTCGAGGAGGCTCATTCCGTGCGCGCTGCAGAAACGTCGGACGCGACATCCGCTGACTTCGAACGCGGGGTCGATCTCGTCGCCCGCATCCAGTCGCGCGAGCTGTCGGCGCGCGAGTTGATGGAGACCACCCTCGCGCGCATCGCCCGGGTCGATCCGACCCTGAACGCGATCCCGACCCGGGTCGACGACGCCGACGCGCTCGCCATGGCCGATAGCGCCGACACCGCGCTCGCGAAAGGCGATCCGGTCGGACCGCTCCACGGCATCCCGATCGCCATCAAGGATCTGGTCGCGACCCGCGGCCTGCGAACGACGCTGGGTTCTCCGCTGCTGAAGGACTTCGTTCCCAGCGAGGACGGCCTCTACGTGAAGCGGCTGCGAGAGGCGGGGGCGCTGGTCATCGGAAAGACGAACGTCCCGGAGTTCGGCGCGGGCTCGCACACCTTCAACCCGATCTTTGGCGTCACCCGAAATCCCCACGACCCGTCGAAGTCGGCGGGGGGAAGCAGCGGAGGGGCCGCGGCCGCCCTCGCGAGTGGAATGCTGGCATTCGCCGACGGCAGCGACATGGGGGGATCGCTGCGCAATCCCGCCGCGTTTTGCGGGGTGGTCGGCTTCCGGCCGTCGCTCGGAACCGTGCCCTCGCCGGAGCCGGGGCCGGGTTTCATCGCGCGCCTCACGGTGGATGGCGCCATGGGACGCAGCGTGGCCGATGCCGCCTGGCTGCTGTCGGTCATGGCGGGACCCGACCCGGGCGATCCGATGTCGATCTTCGCGCCCGGCTCGCGGTTTCGCGCGCCCCTCGAACGCGATTTCGGCGGCGCCCGCGTCGCCTGGGGCGGCGATCTCGGGCTCTTCCCCGTCGACCCCGAGGTTCTCGCGATCTGCGAGGGGGCGCTGCACGGCTTCGCCGGGATCGGTGCGCGAGTCGAAGCCGACCGGCCGGATCTCAGCGGCGCGATGGACGTCTTCCAGACGCAGCGCGCCGCGACGTTCGCGCAGTTCGAACGGATGTGGGCGGGAATCCCGGACTGGCGGGCCCAGGTCAAGGACACGCTGCTGTGGAACATCGACAGGGGCCTCGCCCTGTCGGCGACCGACCTCGTCGCTTCCGACGCCGAGCGCAAGCGCATCTGCGCGTCTGCGGCGCGGTTCTTCGAGACGTACGACTTCCTGGCGCTTCCCACCACGCAGGTTCCCGCCTTCGACGTCGACATCGAGTGGGTGCAGGAGATCAACGGCCAACCGATGTCGACCTACATCGACTGGATGGCGAGCTGTTGCGTCATCACGGTGACCGGCCTGCCCGCCCTCTCCGTGCCGTGCGGGTTCACCCGGGCCGGACTGCCGGTCGGCCTGCAGATCGTCGGCGGACCGAGATGCGACTTCGAAGTGCTGCAGGTCGCGCACGCGTTCGAGCAGGCGATCGACCTCCCGCCCACCGCTTCAGCCCCCGATCCCGGCTAGGCGGCGTTCGAGGCCTCGAACCCGGCCTTCATGCGCTCGAGTTCCTCCCAGCCCAGGTAGGCCTGGATGCCGTTCTCGTCGAAGAAGACGAGCGGACCATCGCAGATGAAGATGTACTCCGAGTCCTCGAGAGCCGTGGTGGACTCGTGAATCATCCCGTTGCGCTCGTAGAGGTAGTCGCCCGCCTCGAGGATCCCGTCGCGCACCTGGAGCCTGCCCTTGAGGACGTACGTGTGGGCGGCCGACAGGTGCTTGTGGGGCCCTGCGACGAATCCCTTGCTCCAGCGGAAGAGCGCGGCCCAGTGTCCGCTCTCTTCGCCGGTAAACAGCACCTTCATGAAGGCCTTGCCCTCCGCGTCGTTGGGAATCCAGTCGGATTCGCTCGCCTTGACGAGGGTGTCGATGAGTTCGGGGTTGATGGGCTTCATGTGGTCCGGGGCAGACATCGGTCACTCCCTGCGGCGCTGCCTGGCTCGCCGCGGCTCGGACGGGGTTCGCTTTCACGCATTCTAGCCGAAGCGCTTCGTGTCGATGACGGCGCGCTGGTGCGTGCCCTTCGAGATCGATCGCTCGTCGACACTGACCTCGGTCTCGAACGTCAGGCGGCGCTTCTCGATCTTCGCGAGCCGGCTCCGGATGACGATCTCCTGGCCGGAGGCGGCCGCTCCTTCGTGGCTGACGCAAATGTGCGTTCCCACCGTCGCCTGCCCCTCTTCGAGGTGCGACTGCACCGAGAACAGGCAAGTGCCCTCGATCATCCCGACCATGTCGGGAGTCGAGAGCACCTTCACGGGCAGGTGGGGCGGCGACATGTCGTCCGTGACGGTGTAGCGCGCTTCGTTCTCGATCCCGATCTCGATGGGCATGGTCGTTCTCCTTCAATGACGTGGGCAGGGTACCGCGATCCGCGCGCCGCAGGGGCGCCTGTGGCGCAGCTTCCGCTGTTGATAGAATCCGCTCTGCACCCGCCTCCCGAAGGAGACCCCGCATGCCGTCGTCCGAAAAGAAATTCGAGAGCGAGCTTTTCGAGCTGCTGGAAGAGCTCCGACCGTTTGCGCTCGCCTACTACCACCCGCTCGTGAGCGGGGAGACCGACTCCCCGGAGAAGGTCGAGCAGTGGTTCCGCCGCTTCTTCATCCGCGACTTCGGTGTCGGCGTCGCCCGCGCGTACGTGAAATGTCCACACCTCGAGCCGCGGCGGTTCCTCGCAGAGAACCTGTTCGAGGAAGAGGGGCGTGGCAACGCCAACGAGACGCATCCCGCGCTCTCGCTTCGCCTGGCGCGTCACTTTGGCGCGAGTGAGGAGGAGATTCAGCGCACGCACGACAAGTGGATGAAGTCACCGGCGATCGC
This sequence comes from Myxococcales bacterium, assembly GCA_013215605.1. GTDB lineage: Bacteria > Myxococcota_A > UBA9160 > UBA9160 > SMWR01 > JABSQW01. The sequence continues at coordinate 16,594 of JABSQW010000253.1, read as the reverse complement.
CCAGTACCTCGAGCTCGCTGCGAGCTACGACTGGCTCGAGGATTTCGCCGGCTTCGGTCTGGGACAGGAGTTCTTCGCCCCGCCGCTGTTCGAGCTCATCGTCGAGCGACTCCGCGCCGAGTTCGACCTCGACGACGAGACGCTGAAGTTCTTCCTCGTCCACATGTACGAAGACGTCGATCACTCGGTGCGAACGATGAAGATGGTCACGCGCTACGCGGACACCGACGAGTCACAGCAGAAGGTGTGCAGCGCCATTCGCACCACGGTGATGGGCCTCGCGGGCCGATCCGGCGGGCGTCCCGCCAGCGAGCTGCCCGCACCCATCGTGGAGACGCTGCGCAAGCGGGCTCGGGTCGCGGGCCAGGTGATCGCCCCGACGTGAGCGTGCACTGCCCGAGCCTCGTGTCGGAGATCGACGCGGCGATCGCCGGCGACCGGCTCGTGGTACCGCCTCCGTGGGGGGGGCTCGCCGGGCACGGCGTTCGGGGGATTCCTGGCGTCGTTCTCCGTGCCAATCGGTGAGGGTCGGCACGCCCCCTACACCCTCCAGCGGATCGAGCCGCCCGAGGACGCGGCGGACGCTGTCGGGATACAGTGGTCCCCCAACCCAGGAGAGCGGATCAATGGCCAACCCCCCGAACGACGATCACCCCCTCGCAAACCTCGGACTGCCGCCGATCGATCAGGTCGGCTTCGTGGTGAAGTCCCTCGCCGAGACCGAGAAACGCTACGGCGCCCTCTTCGGCCCGTGGACGCGCATGGACGGCTCGGTCGAAGCCGCCACCTACCGCGGTCGTGTGTGCGACGCGAAGCTCGAGCTCCTCTTCGGGCACTCCGGCGACCTCGAGATCGAGTTCATCGAGTGGCAGGGCGGCGAGAGCCCCCACCGCGAATTCATCGAGTCGGGCCGCGAGGGGATGCACCACCTGCGCTACCGCGTCGACGACACGGACGCCTGTATCGAGAAGGTCGCGAAGATCGGCTACCGCCCCATCTGGTACAAGCAGTTCTCCGAGGACATCGTGTTCGCGTACCTGGAACGCGAGGGCGATCCGCTGCTCATCGAATTCCTGCAAATGCCCTGACGTGCGCCGCAACGGCGAAGGAGTTTCCGAGCGATGAGTCCCGGCGAGAAGATTCGGATCGAGGACCTCCGAAATCCGGTCCTGAACGACCCCCAAAAGGCGGCGCTGGCGCACGGCGAGGCCAACCCGGTCGAGCTGACGCTCGACAGCGTGTTGAAGGCCGCCGTCGAGGTCACGGGACTCGAGGATTTCGGGCCGACCGACTTCCACGAGCGCCTGTCGCTGTGGATGTCCGAGACCGACGAGAATCCGGAACGCACTGCGATGGGGCGCTTGACGCTCTACAACGACTGCGTGCGCTCCTCGGCGAATCGATTGCGCATTCGCGATCTCCTGAAGCGCCACCCCGAGATCCACGACGTCGAGATCGCACGCCCGATCATCGTGATCGGTCTGCCGCGCTCCGGGACGACCCACCTCGTGAATCTCATCGCCGCCGACCAGCGCCTGCGCTCGATGCCCCTGTGGGAGAGCCAGCAGCCAGTGCCCGATCGAAACGGTACGCCCGGACCCGACGGCGTGGACCCGCGCTGGTCGCGATCCGAGGCCGCCTGGCAGGGGTTTCGCGCCAGCTCGCCGCTCATCGCCGCCATGCACCCGATGAACCCGGATCACATCCACGAGGAGCTCGAGCTCCAGCTGCCCGACTTCTCGAGCTACAACCACGAGTGGATCACGCGCTGCCCAAAATGGCGCGACTACCTGCTCTCCCACGACCAGCGTCCCCACTACCAGTACATGAAGACCGGGTTGAAGATCCTTCAGTGGTATCGGCCGCGCGAGCGCTGGGTGTTGAAGTGTCCGCAGCACCTCGAGCAGATCGGCCCGCTGATGGAGACCTTTCCCGACGCCACCATCGTCGTCACGCACCGCGACCCCGTCTCGGTGATCCAGTCGTCCGCGACGATGCTCTCGTACGGTGCGCGCGTGACGTACACGTCGCCGCGTCCCGAGTGGTACCTCGAGTACTGGTCCGACCGCATCCGACGACTTCTCGAGAGGTCCGTGCGCGATCGCCATCTGCTTCCTACGGACCGCACCGTCGATGTCCTCTTCCACGAATTCATGGCCGATGACGTCGCGACCGTGGAGCGCATCTACGAGGTCGCGAATCTGTCGATGACGAACGAGAGTCGCGCGCAGATCCAGGCCTACCTGGCGGCGCACCCGCGCGGCAAGGATGGGCAGGTCGTGTACGACCTGCGCGGCGACTTCGACGCGACGCCCGAGGACGTGCGTGCGCCCTTCGACTTCTACCTCGATGAGTTCGACGTGCGCCTGGAGGTCGAGTGAGCATTCAAGACGAAGTCGATCGACTGATCGACGAGCGACCCGGGCGCGAGCTCCTCCACCCGGACTACGACGAGAAGGCCCTTCCCCTGGGTGATTTCATCTTCCGCTCCGCCGGCGCGTCTGCGAGCTACATGATCGTGGCCGGGTCCGAGCGGGTGATCGTGAACACCGGGATGGGCTGGGAGGCGCCACATCACAAACACCTCTTCGACGCGATCCACGCGGGTCCCACACCGTTCATCATCACCACCCAGGGTCACGTGGACCACGTGGGCGGGGTCTCGCTCTTCCGGGAGCCCGGCACGCGCTACGTCGCCCAGGCGAACAACCCCGCCTGCCAGGCAGACGACGCCCGCCTCCCGCAGTTTCGAGGCGGAACGGCGATGCGATGGTTTCCCCATCTTGCGGCGCGCATCAAGGAGTTCGCCGAGCGCTACCCCGAGGTGTCGAAGGGTCAGGACGTCCCATCGCCCGACCTCAGCTTCGAGGAGCGCATGGCGCTTCGCGTGGGCGACCTCGAGATCGAGCTCCACGCCATGCCGGGCGGCGAGACCATCGACAGCCTGGCGGTCTGGCTGCCGCAACACCGGATCGTCATCCTGAGCAACCTGTTCGGGCCGCTCTTCCCGCACTTCCCGAACTTCAACACGCTGCGCGGCGACAAATACCGTTTCCCCGTGCCGTACATGGAGAACGCCCAGCGCGTGCGCGCGTTGCAGGCCGACGTGCTGATCACCGGGCGCGACATGCCCATCGTGGGGCGGGAGCTCATCGACGCCTGCCTGGGTCGCCTGCACGACGCGGTGGACCACGTGCACCAGACGACCCTGGCCGGCATGAATGCGGGCAAGGACCTCTACACGATCATGCGCGAGACCGAGCTACCGCCCGGGCTCCGCGTCGGACAGGGCTACGGCAAGATCGAGTGGGGAGCGCGCACGATCTGGGAGGAGTACACGGGCTGGTTCCAGCGCGGCTCGAGCGCCGACCTCTACGGCACCGACCCAAGCGAAGCCAGCGCCGACCTCGCCGCCCTCGCCGGTACCGACCGCGTGCTCGAACGGGCGCGCGCGCGCCTCACCGGAGGCGACGCACCGACGGCCATCCGGCTCGCCGAGGCCGTGCTCGCCGCGGATCCGGACGACCGAAACGCCGCCGCGCTCATGGCCTTCGCCCACCAGGCGCTGCTCGAAAGCGGCGGAGACGTGAGTTTCTGGGAGAACGGTTGGCTCGAATCCGAAGCGGCGCGCTGGCGCGCAAAGGCGGAGCAATAAATTGGAAGGTCTGCAGTTCGACTTCTCGGGGTCGCGGGTACTCGTCACCGGCGGCACGTCCGGCATCGGTCACGGCGTGGCCTGCGCGTTCGCCGAGTCCAACGCCGAGGTCCTGATCACCGGCCGGCGCGGAAGCGCCTCCGAGTACGACCGCGACCTCGCCGGCTTCGCCTACCACCAGGCCGAAATGACCGACCCCGCGTCTCTCGACGCCCTCATCGCGAAGATCGACCGACTCGACGTGCTGATCAACAACGCCGGCACCAATCTGATGGCGCGCGACGAGTGGAAGCCCGACGTCTTCGCCGAGGCGGTCAACCTCCACCTCATGAGCAGCTTCCGCCTCGCGGTGTCGCTGAAGTCCCTGCTCGCGAAGAGCGCGCTGGGCGGCGGCGGCAGCATCGTCAACTGCGCGAGTATGTCTGCGATCCGCGCCGTGCCCGTCGTACCCGGCTACGGCGCCGCGAAAGCCGGCATCGTGCAGATCACCCTCAACATGGGCGTCGCCTGGGCGCGCGAGAACGTGCGCGTCAATGCGGTGGCACCGGGATTGATCGAGACCGGCATGACGGCCGTCATGAAGTCCGAGGGCATGGAGGCCGTCGCGGCCGCAGAACTCGCCCGCGTACCCATGGCGCGCTGGGGAACGCCTGAGGACGTCGCGCCGTCCTTCGTCTTCCTCGCGAGCCCCGCGGCCCGCTTCATCACGGGACAGACGCTCTGCGTGGACGGGGGCTTCTCGGTGATGTAGGCGTGCGCGGGTCGGGACCGCTGCCCGACCCAACGCTTCCGCGAACTGCGCGGGTCTGGCTTCCCCGGTTCATCCCGGCGTCAGGAGTTCGCCTCGGCGAATACGTTCTCGACCGCCTCGAAGACATCGGCCGGCAGGTCGCCGCGGGTCGCCGCGGCGTTCGCCTCGACCTGCTCGGGGCGCGTGGCGCCGGCGATCACCGACGAGATCGCGGACCGGCTGGCGAGCCAGGACAGCGCCAGATCGAGCACGCCGAGGCCGGCGTCCGCCGCCACTTTCTCGAGGCGCTCGACGATGGACAGGCTGTCGTCGGAGACGAAGTGCCCGTACATGCTGTTCAGCATCTTGTCATTGCTGCCAAACCGGCTCGCCTCGTCGAACTTCTGTCCCCGCTTGTACTTTCCCGTGAGTGCGCCCGACGCGAGCGGAAAGTACGGGAGCACGCCGAGTCCGTGGTGCTCGCACGCGGGCAGCACCTCCTGCTCGATCTTTCGCTCGAGCAGGCTCCACTCGTTCTGCGCCGTGACGAAGCCGCGCAGGCCGTTGGTCTTCGCCTGCCAGGCGGCGTCCGAAATCTGCCAGCCGGCGAGATTCGAGCAGCCGATGTAGCGGACCTTTCCCTCATCGACGAGGGTGTTGAGCGCGTCGAGGGTTTCCTCGATGGGAGTGTCGGGATCGGGAACGTGGAGGATGTAGACGTCGATGTAGTCGGTGCCGAGACGCGAGAGACTCGCCTCGGCGGCGTTCATCACGTAGCGGCGCGACGCACCGCCCATGAGCGGACCGCGACCCATCGGCACACCGAACTTCGTGGCGATGATCGCCTCGCTGCGGCGCTTTCCGAGCGCTCGTCCGAGGAAGATCTCCGAGTTGGCACCGCCGTAGCAGTCGGCGGTGTCGAAGAAGGTGATGCCCGCATCGAGCGCGGCGTCGACCACCTTCTTCGTGGCGTCCTCGTCGATTCTCATCCCGAAGTTGTTGCAGCCGAGACCGGCCAGAGAGACCTTGAGTCCCGATCGACCCAGATTTCGAACCTCCATGGAGTTCTCCTGTGCTGGATTTCGAGCTCGGTGCTACGAGCCGCCCAGCTTTCGCTTGCCGTAGTACGGCAGGTTGACGTCGCCGCCGACCTCCTTCGAGATCTCCGGCTTCTTCTCCGTGGGCTTGCCTCTGCCCGGGGGTGCGTGGGGCTGCGTGGCGTCACTCATGACGTTGATGCACGCGGCGCGGCCACTCGCGAAGGCGCGCTCGAGTGCGGGCCTGATCTCCTCCGCCTCCTCGACGAACTCGGCGTGGCAGCCGAAGCCGGCCGCGGCGAGGTCGTAGCGGACGGGCCCGAGCTCGCAGCCCACGACGCGCCCGTATCGCTTCAGCTGATCGTGGCGGATCATCCCCCAGCCCTGGTCGTTGTTGACCACCACCACCACCGGGAGGCCGTGGCGGATGGCGGTGTCGAACTCCGCGAAATTGAACCCCACCGCGCCGTCGCCCACGAGGATCACGACCCGGCGATCGGGGTGCGCGACCTGCGCGGCGAGTCCGAACGGCATGCCGATGCCCAGACAGCCGAGATAGCCGTGGCTGATGTAGCGACCCATCTCGCCCACGATCGCCTGCTCGGCCATCCAGTTGGCGGTGTCGCCACCGTCGGCGACGAGGATGTCATCATCGGTGAGGAACTCGGCGATCTCTCGACACAGCCGCGCCTGGTGGATGGGGGGCCCGGGGCCGTACATCAGGCTCTCGTGGACCTTGCGAAACGACTCGCGCGCCGCGACGAGCGCGGCCAGCCACGCGCTGTGGTCCCGGAACGCCAGACCCTTCGAGCGCTCGTTCAGGAGCTCGAGCGTCTCTCCGACGTCGCCCACGAGGCCGATGTCGACGTCGTGATTGCGCCCGATCTCCTCGGCCACGACGTCGACCTGGATGACGGTGGCAGCGTCGGGAAGCATCGAACGCGCGCCGCCCGACGAGCCGGTGAACATTCCGACGCGTGCACCGAGCAGCATCACCACGTCCGGGGGGCCCCCCGCTTCTTTGTGCACGCCGCGCGAAGCCGAGAGACCGAAGCCACCGTAGCCGAGCGCCGTTCGCTCGGACACGCAACCGCGCGCTTTCGCGCTCGCAAAGACGGGAATCTGCGTCCGCTCCGCGAACTTCCGCAGCGGCTCCTGGGCGCCCGCGAAACGCGTGCCGCCCCCGGCGAAGATGACGGGTCGTTCCGCGCGCGACAGCGCGTCGAGAGCCTGATCGAGGGACACCGCGTTCGGTACCGGTTTCCCCAGCGGTACGGTGTGCCGAAACGTCGGCGCCTGCTCCTCTTCGATGGGCGCGAAGAGGATGTCGAGCGGAATGTCGAGGAACGACGGACCGGGTCGACCCGTGAGCGAGTGGCGGATCGCCATCGACACCATCTCGGGAATCCGATCGGTGTGGAGAAGCGTCCGTGCAAACTTCGTGATCGGCTGCATCAACGGGATCTGATCCATCGACTGCAGGGCCAGGCGGTCCTCGTCGCGAAGCGGGAAGCGCCCGCCAATCACGAGGATCGGGCTCGCGTCGGCGAAGGCATTCGCCACGCCCGTCATGCCGTTCGTGACGCCGGGGCCGGCCGTGATGACCGCGACGCCGAGCTTGCCCGTGGCCCGCGCGTAGCCGTCGGCCATGTGGGTGGCGGCGGCCTCGTGGCGGGTATCCGTGATGCGGATGCCGTGGTCGGCGGCGGCAATGAAGATCGGGTCGAGGTGACCGCCCGACAGCGCGAAGAGCTCCTCTACGCCAGCGTGCACCAGCGCCCGGACGAGCAGCTCTCCTCCATCCACGACAGCCATGGCGACTCCAACGCAACCGCATCGCGCGCGGCAGGCACGAGACTACACGAACCGCTGTTCTTTCGGGGTATCGTGGCGAGCCGACGAGCGCGCCAGCGCTCTCGCCTTGCCCATCCCGAGGACACTTCGATGAAGACGTCGATTCGCATCGGCGGCCCGAACACGGGCGGCCCTGAGTTCTTCCAGTCCATTCTCGAGCTCGCGGTCGACGCCGAGAAGCTCGGCGTCGACCGCGCCTGGAGCGCGGAAGCGTGGGGAATGGATGCGATCGCACCGCTCGCGTACATCGCAGCACGAACCACGCGTCTCGAGCTCGGCACCGGCATCATGCAGGTGTGTGCGCGCACGCCAGCCTCGACGGCGATGACCGCGATGAGCATGCAGACGGTCAGCGACGGCCGCTTCCTCCTCGGTCTCGGAAACTCGGGCCCGCAGGTCGTCGAGGGATTGCACGGGCAGCCCTTCGACCGACCGCTCACTCGCATGCGCGAAACGGTCGAGATCGTGCGCATGGCAACTCGCGGGGAGAAGCTCGCGTTCGACGGCAAGGCGTTCGCGCTGCCGCGACGCGGCGGTCAGGGCAAAGCGCTTCGCCTCGCCCAACCGCCGGTGGAAGTACCGATCCACCTCGCAACCCTGACGCCGCGTGCGCTCGAAATGACGGGTGAGATCGCGGACGGTTGGCTCGGCACGTCGTTCACACCGGATGTCGCCGAGGCTCACCTCGCGCACCTGCGTCGCGGTGCGCAGAAGTCGGGCCGAAAGCTCTCCGATCTCGAGCTCTGCGTCGATGTCAGCGTGGCGATCACCGACGACCCGGAGCCGTTGATCCAGAGCCACAAGCCGTCGCTCGCGTTCCAGCTCTCGGCCATGGGCTCACCGACGATGAACTTCTACAACGACGCGTACGCGCGATCGGGCTTCGAGGACGCGTGCCGGGAGGTGCGCGACCTTTGGCTCGCCGGTGATCGCGAGGCTTCGGTGCGGGCGGTTCCCGACGAGATGGTGCGCGCCACGACGCTGATCGGCGACGACGCCCGCGTCCGAGAACGCGTTCGCCTCTACCGCGACGTCGGCATCGGCGAGCTCATGCTGCACCCGTGGGGCCGGCACGCGACCGCTCGACTGGACATGCTCGGGCGCGCGATTGAAATCGTGCGGCAGGAATCACCCGCCTGATGAAGACAGGAAGAGAAGCATGGCTCTCAGTCTCCACGAGTCGGCCGACGCAACGGGCTGCTCTCGAGCCGCTTTCTTCGCCAATGACGGCACCATTCCCGATGGGGAATTCCCCGCGGGAGATCATTCTCCGGCGGCTTCACTCGCGCAATAAACACCATTGGAGCAAAATGCCGCAGCTACGATTTCGCGAGATAGTTCGCCCACTTACCGGGCTGAGCGCGGGTCCGGTGGGGCAAAATGCACCACCCGAAGCATCGGCTTGATTCCAGCACACCTCCAACCCAGCGCCGTTGTTGGTTTTTTTCGTGATCCACGATTGGCATATTGTATGCATCAATTAAAAGCGTCCGACAATCATCCAACTCCGGGGATTTCACCGATGCTCAATCGTCTGTTTCTCTTCAACGTGCGCCTAGGCGTGTTTCTGGCATCGCTGGGCATGACCGCCTTCGTGGGTCAGCCCGCTGACGCTGCCCTTCAGAAGTACACCTACATCACCTCGAATGTGTCGCAGTACCTCAGTGAGTCGCCCAAGTACTCGCAACTCGACAAGGCGTCATCCGGACGCTCCGTCGCCCTGGTCGCTGATGCCAGCGGTCCCAACCCCGTCTTGAAGAAGTACAAGGGGCAAATCTTCGGCATCGGAGTCACGCTGGTCCTGCCGGCACTCACCGGCGGGTTCATTTTCGTGAGCCAGGCGTCCTCCGGGGGCTATGCAGGCGACCAGACGGGCAGCGGCGCGACGGCCTCGAGCATCAACTGGGGAAACCTGACCGGTTCGACCACGTCCGGCGCGACGTGGTGCCATTCGGTTCCGTCGTACATCTGCCCGCTCGCAAACCGGGTCGATCTCGAGACGACGGCTGCGCCGAACGTTTCGACCAACTACGACTACGGGACCTGGACCTTCCACGGCACCGGCTTCACCATGATCGATGGCCTCATCGCAGGCACGGGACGAACCAACCCGGGTAACCGCCGGGCCAGAACCCGCGGCTTCCCGGCAACCGACGGCACCGTGCCGGCCATTCCGCTTCTCGGGATCAGCGCCCTCGGCGCCAGCGTGATCGCAATGAGCGCTGCGGCGATGCGACGCAAGAAGAAGTAGCGCTCGGCGCCACTTCGATCGTTGAATGGGGCGGGCTGCCTGAGCCAGGCAGCCCGCCCTTTTTCTTGGCCCTCGTGGGTCTTGCAGGGCGCGCTTGCGTTGGCCGAGACGCTCCAACGGGATGGCGAAGGGCATCGGAACGCGGCTCTCGTCGCCCGCGTATGAGAAGAGCTGCTGATCGACGCGGCCAGCGCGGCGCGAGCCGCTTGGAAGCCGCACCACAACGCCAGCCGCGCGTGTAGAGTGAGCGCGATGAGACCGTCGAATGGCTGAAGCGAAGCGGCTCTCCGTTCGAACGAAGACGGCCTTCGGCATCGGCGCCACGGCCGAGGCCGCCATCAGCATCGTATTCAATTCGTTCAATTTCCTCTTCTACAACAACGTCCTCGGCCTCTCCGGAACCCTGTGCGGGCTGGCCGTGACGATCGCAATGGTCTTCGACGCCGTCTCCGATCCGCTGGTCGGCTCGATCTCCGACCGTTTTCGGTCGCGTCTCGGTCGGCGGCACCCGTTCCTCTACGCCGCGCCCGTTCCGATGGCGTTCTGCTTCGTCGCGATCTACTCACCGCCGTCGAGCCTCGAGGAATTCGGGCTCTTCATCTGGTTCACCGTGTCGACCGTATTGCTCCGCACGGCCACGACGTTCTATCACGTCCCTCACCTGGCCCTCGGCGCAGAGATGACGACCGACTATGGCGAGCGCTCGGTGATCATGAGCTACAACACCATCTTCGCGTTGATTGGCACGTCGGGCACCTACTACCTCGCGTGGTCGTACTTCGGAACGCTCGACGCCGGCACCTCGGATCGAAACGGCTACGTGACCCTGTCGGCTGCGGTTGCGGTCTTCGCGATCTTCGTGATCTTCGCGTCGGCGTACTTCACCCGGGATCAGGTTGCGCGACTCTCGAAGGCTCCCGCGAATCTTCCGCGCTTTAGTCTGAAGGGGCTGCTCGACGAGGTGGTCGTCTGTCTCCGGAACGACAATTTCAGGGTATTGCTGTTCGGGATGATCTTCCTGTCCTCGACGCTCGGGCTCCACGAGACCCTCACTGCGCACATCGGCCTGTTCTTCTTCGGGCTCGCAGAAGACCAGATCCGCTTCCTCGCCCTCGGTGCACCTCCCGGCCTGATGATCGCGACGATTCTGACGCCGAAGCTTCACCTCTGGTTCGACAAACGCGAAACCCTGATCGTTGGCATCCTCGGGATGACCACTTCCGTGGCCGGACCGATCGTGCTGCGCCTGTTCGGCTGGTTCCCCGAGAACGGCGCACCGGCGCTCTTCCCCATCTTGTGCGTGTTGAAGGGCACCTCCTACGCCGCGAGTGCGATCATGGTCATCAGCATCGTCTCGACCCTGGCGGACGTCACCGACGAGCACGAGCTCGTCACCGGCCTGCGCCAGGAGGGGATCTTCTTTGCATCGAGGTCGTTCTTCAGCAAGCTGACGTCGGGACTCGGCCACCTGCTCGCCGGCATTGCCATCGACGTGATCGCGTTTCCTGTGGGTGTGCGCCCAGGCGAAATCGACCCCGACACGCTGTACCGGTTCGGTGTGGTCGCTGGCCCGTTGACCGTGCTGCCGGCCTTCATCTCGCTGTTCTTTTTTGCGCGTTACGGCATCGACAAGGCGCGCCACGCCGAGATCAGGCGCGAGCTCGACGCACGCGCGTGAACGGCTGGTGAAGAATCCATGAGGAACTCCGGTTGGCTCGCGCCCTTGGTGCTCGTGCTCGCCGGAATTGCGCCCTACGCGAGCCAGCTCGATGCACCGTTCGTCCTGGACGACGGCAGGGCGATCGTGCGAAACCCGAACGTGCGCGCGCTGTGGCCGCTTTCGGACGCGATCTCGGCGCCCTCGGGGTCGCCGACGGCGGGGCGCCCCACGACGAGCCTGACGCTGGCGATCAGTTTCGCCCTCGGCGGCCTGAGCCCGGCGGCGTTCCGCGCCGGGAACCTCGCGCTCCACGTACTCTCGGCTCTCGCCCTGTATGGAGTGCTGCGGCGCACGCTGCTGGCCAAACGTCTCGGTCGACGCTTCGCGCGCGACGCCAATGCACTCGCCTTCACGACGGCGCTGCTCTGGGTCTTGCATCCGCTCTGCACGGAGATCGTCCTCTATGTGACGCAGCGCAGCGATTCGCTCATGAGCCTGTTTCTGCTTCTCACCCTCTACGCCACCCTCCGCAACGACGCGGCCGCGACTCGAGCTACGCGAAATACGTGGCTCTCGGTCAGCGCGATCGCTTGCGCGCTCGGCATGGGGAGCAAGGAGGTGATGGTCGTCGCACCGCTGCTGGTGCTCCTGCACGATCAGGTGTTCTTTTCGGGAAGCCTTGCAGCCGCTGTTCGGCGGCGGCCCGGCCTGTACGCGGCACTCGCCGCCAGCTGGGGAGTGCTGGCGACGGCCATGCTGACCGGTCCCGACTACCACGCGATGCGCATGGGCTATTCGCTCGACGTCGGCCCGTTCGACTACCTGCTCTCGCAGGGCATCGTGATCCTCGGCTACCTGCAGCATGCGTTCTGGCCGTATCCGCTGCTGCTCGACTACGGCGACTACGCGCCTGTGACCCTCGTCGACGCGGCCCTGCCAGCCGCCGTCGTGGCCGCTCTGTGCATCGCCGCTTTCGCACTCTACGGCCTGGGTTGGTGGCGGAACAACGTCGGCCAGATGGCACTCGGCTTCGTGGGCTTGTGGTTCTTCGTCATCCTGAGTCCCACCTCGAGCATCGTTCCGATCCCGAGCGAGGTCGGAGCCGAGCGCCGGATGTACCTGCCGCTCGTCGCTCCGCTGCTCGCGTTCGTACTGCTCGCGCGTCGGCTGCTGCGCGCCTCGCCCGCGCCCCTCCTCGTGGGTGTGGTCGCGCTCGTGGCCCTGCTGCTCGGAACGGGCAGCTTCGCGCGCGCGCGCGACTACCGCAGCTCGCTCGCGCTGTGGACCACAGTGGTCGAGCGCAATCCCGGCAATGCGCGCGGCTGGCTGGCGCGCGGCGACGCACTACGCGACACCGGCCGTATCGATGAAGCGATCGAGCACTACCACACGGCGCTGCGCCTCGACCCCGACTATGTAGAGGCGCACAACAATCTCGGCGTGGCGCTGCTGGCGAGCGGTGAAGCCGCAGGGGCCATAACGGCGTTCGGGGCGGCAGCGAGCAACGCGCCCCGCGCGCTGTTCTTCCACTCGAACCTCGCCCAGGCCCAGGTGGCCGGCGGCCGCTTCGCGAACGCGGTGACGAACTACCTCCGCGAGCTCGAGTTGCAGCCGCGTTTCACGCCGCCCATGCGCGAGGCAGCGTGGATCCTGGCCACCCATCCCGATGCCCAGCTGCGCGATGCGAGCGAAGCGGTGAGGATCGCCTCGCGTGCCGCGCAGCTCGCACCGAACGATCCCCAGGTGCTCGACGCGCTGGCGGCGGCGTTGGCTTCCGCGTCGCGATTCGAAGAGGCGCGGACTGCCGCGCTTCGCGCCCTCGAGCGGGCGGCCGCGAGCAGCCACCCCGGTGCGAAGGCGATCCGAGCGCGCTTGCAGTTGTACGAGGCGGAACGCCCCTACCGTTCGGACGTCGACGACTGGAGCGGCCCCGGTCGCTGAGGCGCAGCCGCCTCGATCACAACCCACGTGAGCGGTCGGGTGCGAGCATTTCGGTGGCGAGCGGACGCGATATGCTGCCCCTCGCCAACCGCGTGTGGGAGACTCCCCCATGAAGTCCAGCAACCCGCTGCTGGCCTGCGTCGCGATCGTCCTCGCGGTACCGATACGCGCCGACCTCCCGTCCGGCGACGCGGTACCCACACCGCTGGAGCCCGGCCTCACGGCCGACGCAATCTACCAACGCGCGCTCGAGAACCGCTTCCGCTCAGCGGTACAGGATCTCGAGATCGTCTCCGGCGACCGCGCAGGTCGCGAGCAGCCGCTGCGCCTGCTCATGCTGTGGAAGCGCTACCCCGAGGACACCGAGGAAGCGAGGAATGGCGTGCTCTCGCGCACCTTGGTGCGCTACCTCGAGCCGGCCGACATCCGCGGCACGGGCTACCTCGTGATCAACAAGCGCGACGCTCCCAACGACCAGTTCGTCTATTTCTCCAGCATGCGGCGCACGCGTCGCATCAACCTGCGCAGCGAAGGTGTCGTGGGGACCGATCTCAGCGTCGAGGACATCGTCCCGCGCGAAATGGAGGAAGCCACCTACACCCGCATGCCCGACGAGAGGGTGGGTGGGGAACCGTGCTACGTGATCGAAGCGATCCCGGTGCCGGATGCCCACTCCCAGTACACGAAGCTCTGGATCTACGTCGAGGGCACGCACTTCGTACCGTTGCGGACACGCTACTGGGACCAAGGCGGCCTGGAGATCAAGGAGCTCGCCGCCGAGCAGGACTCCATCCGTGAGCTGGGCGGCATCTGGCTCCCCATCCGGGCCACCATGCGTCACCTGATCCAGGAGACCTACACGGAGCTCCACGTGGCTCGCCTCGCGCCGGATCCCGACCTCCCGAAGAAGTTCTTCACGCAGCGCCAGCTCGAGTCGCGGCGCATGCGTCTACCGAAAAACCTCCTCGAGGAGGTGATCGACACGGACCAGGGGACGACATCCATGCGATAGTGGGAACGCGATCGCGCGTCGAATCGCCCGGTCCCTCACAGGGCTCAACAGACGGAGGTGTGAAATGAGTCGCATCCTGATGGTTTCGTCGGATTGCCACGTGATGCCGCGGACGGACGACTACCGCCCCTACGTCGAGGAGCGACACCGGAAAGCGTTCGACGACTGGGCGGCGAGTCTCCCGAGCTACGCGGGAGCGCTTGCCCAGGGCTTTCACGACGAGACGCTGTCGCGCCACAACGATCACGAGGCCGTGATCTCCGGGGGCGAGGATGGATACTGGGATTTCGACCGGCGGATCCGCGAGCTCGAGGCCGACGGCGTAGTGGCCGAAGTGATCTTCCCCAACCCGGGTGTTCCCTTCGACGCGTTTCCGCAGAACGGAAGCGAAGGCGACCGGGAGCTCGTACTGGCGGGCACGAGGATCTACAACCGCTGGCTCGCCGACCGCTGTTCGACCCACACCGGGCGACACGCGGGAATCGCGCTCGTTACGATCGACGACATCGGGCAGACCGTGGTGGAGGTCGAGCGGGCGCGAAAAGCCGGTTTGCGGGGGATCCTGCTCCCCATTGGAATGGGCGGCCAGCCGCTCTACAACGACGAGCGCTACGAGCCACTGTGGGCCGCTTGCGCCGAGTTCGAAATGCCGGTGCACACCCACGCGTTTCCGAGCTGCAACCCGGTCGCCGGTCCGGGGGGCGCTGCGATCACGACCCACGAGGCCCTCTTTCACACCCAGCGACCGCTCTGGTGCATGATGCTCGGCGGTGTGTTCCACCGGCATCCGGACCTGCGCTTCGTGGTGACCGAGGCGGGAGTCGAGTGGATCCCGGAGCTCCTCGAGCGCATGAACATCGCCTGGAGCGGCCACCCCACCCAGGAATTCACCAAGCACGTACGCCTTCCGGCGCAGATCGATGGTCTCACGCCAAAGGAGATCTGGAGCCGCCAGTGCTGGGCTGGCGCCTCGTTCATGCCCCGCGCAGAGACGCAGATGCGCCACGCCATCGGCGTCGACCGGGTGATGTGGGGTTCGGACTATCCCCACGTGGAGGGCACCTGGCCCTACACGCGGAAATTCC
The DNA here is from genome assembly GCA_013215605.1 of Myxococcales bacterium. Lineage (GTDB taxonomy): Bacteria > Myxococcota_A > UBA9160 > UBA9160 > SMWR01 > JABSQW01. The sequence goes on along the minus strand of JABSQW010000253.1, from coordinate 1,369 downwards.
TGAACGAAGCTTTCGAGAGCGTACCCGAGCCCGAGGTGCGCAAAATGGTGGGCGAGAACGCACTCGAGTGTTATGGCTTCGATCGAAGCGCTCTCTCATCCGTCGCGCAGCGCGTTGGCCCCGAGCCCGCGGAGCTATAGGACTGGACTCCAGGGAGACCGGCCGGCCGCCTCGGGCTCGCCCGAAGGCGTCAACCTTCGCCAGCTTTCTTCTCCGCGGCGGCCTTTCGCATCGCTTCGAGGCGCTCGAGGATCGGCATCGGCTCCTGTCCGACCTCTTCATCGAGGCGCGCGGCGATTTCGTCCACCGTGAACCGGCCGTCCTTGCGCATGTCGCGCACTTCGCCCGGCTGGTTCCAGACGGCGATCCGCCCGCCATTGACCGTGTAGATCTGGCCGGTGATGTGGTCGGCCCCGTCGCTCAACAGGTAGGACACGAGGGGCGCCACGTCCTCTGGCTCCCCCATCTCGAACCCGTATGGCACCTGCCCCGACATGCGACTGCTCGCCACCGGCGCGATCAGGTTCGCGGTGACGCCGTACTTGTGCATACCGGCGGCGGCGCTGCGCGTGAGGGACACGATGCCCCCCTTGGCCGCCGAGTAGTTGGCCTGCGCCACGCTCGCCGTAAACGCGCCGGACGTGAAGCCGATCATGCGGCCGGACTTCTGCTTGCGGAAGATGGGGGCCACGGCGCGAAAGACCGTGAAGGTCCCCTTCAGGTGCGTGGCGAGCACTGCGTCCCACTCTTCCTCCGCCATGTTGAAGAGCATGCGCTCGCGAAGGATCCCTGCGACGCACACGACGCCGTCGATACGGCCGAAGCGGTCGAGCGCCGTCTGCACGATGCCCGCTCCGCCCTCCATCCCCACCACCGAGCCGCCGTTGGCAGCCGCTTCCCCGCCCGCGGCCTCGATCTCCGCGACGACTGACTCGGCGACCTCGCTGGTGGGATCGCTCCCGTCGACCGCCACGCCGAGGTCGTTGACGACGACGCGGGCGCCCTCACTCGCGGCGTGCAGCGCCACGGCGCGTCCGATGCCGCGCCCAGCGCCGGTGACCGCCACGACCTTTCCGTCGAGATGTCCCATCGCGGTCCCTCCGATTCAGCCAAACGCACCGGAATCGCGCAGCTTCGCGACGGCGGCCTCGTCCTTGTCGAGCACCTCGGCCATCACCTCGTCCGTGTGCTGACCCACAGTGGGCGCCAGCGTCGGCACCGCGAGCGGATCGCCGTTCACGAAGACGGGGAGCGGTAGCTGCTCGCAGCCCACCGCGTCGATCGGCAGGAAGTCCATGCGGTGCTGGAACTGCGGATCGTCGCCGATGTTCTCCTGGGTGTTGAACGGGGCAATCGGCGTGTTGTGCTC
>JABSQW010000252.1 GCA_013215605.1 Myxococcales bacterium | reverse complement strand
GCGCGTTTCGACGACGACCTCGAGCGGCTCGGGATGGCGCTCGACGTAGCCGAGGTAGGCCGTGATCGCGCGGTCGGGAACTTCGGCGTCCTCGTACAGCTCGCCCGCAACGAGCAGTGCCTCGCGCCGCAGCTCGTCGTCCTCGGCCTCGGCCGCGATGCGCTCGTACTCGACGGCGGCGCGCTCGAGCTCGCCCTGCTCGCGGTAGATGTGGGCGAGCTGCTTCGTCGCCTCGCCGCGGAGCGCGTGGTCGGAATGCACCTCGCGGAACGCGTTCAGCACGGCCACGGCAGCGTCCCAGTCCTCGAGCCGGATCAGCGCCGAGGCAGCGTCGTAGTCGGCCGACGGCCGGATCGCCGAGTCGGGAGTCACCTGCGCGATGCGCAGGAAGTGATCGGCGGCGGCGCGGTGGTCCCCGGCTTCGCCCGCCTGTTCGCCCTGCTGGTAGATCGTGGCGGCCAGGTTGTCGACGACCGATTGCCGCGACTCGTCACCCTCGACCGTCATCTCGAGCACGCGCGCATAGGCCCGCTCGGCCTGCGGATAGTCGTCGATGCCGAAGGCCGAGTGTGCGACCGCGAGCCACGCCGAGCGGCGAACCGCGGCGTCCGCCTCGGGGTAGGCCTCGAGGAGGCGGCGCCCGGTCGCAATTGAGGGCTCGAAGCGCCCCATCTCGTAGAGGTCGTCGACCGCGGCGCCGAGTACGACGGCCGCGTGCTTGTGCGCCGGGAAAGCGTCCACGAAGCGCAGCGTGCTCGCGACGGCCGCTTCGCGGACGGCGTCGTGCTCTTCGCTCGGGGCGCGCCGCTGCTGCTCGCGGTGCGCGAAGATCGCCGCGTAGCCCGCTTCGGAAGCCTGGTCGTGCGCGGGATAATCGTAGGCCGTGCGCTCGTACTCGAACGCCGCCTCGCCGAAGTCTTCGTGCTCGAACAGCAGATCGGCGAGCTGCTGGTGGATGACCGGCGCCTCGGCGTCCTCCGAAAAGGAGCCGAGGAAGGCGCGGTACCACTGCTGGGCCTCGGTGAAGCTCGCCGCAGCGGCGGTGGCCTGCTCGGGGTCCTGATAGGCCGCGTGGTAGTGGTTCGCGAGATCGCGCAGGTTGCCCTTGAGGTAGGCCACGACCTCGGCGGCTTCTTCGATGGGGAAGTGCTGCCAGTAGTCCGCCCCGAGCCCGTAGCGCGCCGCGAACTCCTTCTTCGACGAGAGCACGAGCTTCGGGAACCCGCCCTCCTCGTAGATCTCGATCACCCGCATGCCGAAGTGCGGGGCGGAGTGGTGATTCGGGTGGAGCGCGACGAATGCCTCGTACGCGCTCGCGGCGTCCTGGTAGCGGAGCTTTTCGAAGTAGAACTCGCCCAGGTGGCGGTAGACGCGGTCTTCGTAGAGACGGTTGCCGTTCGCCGCGAAATACGCCGTGATCGCTTCCGGGCCACCGATGCTCGAGAAGCTCAGGCTCATGACGCGGAACGTGTCCGAGATGCGCCGGCTCGAGTCCTCGTCCCGGGACTGGTCGAAGTCGTATCCGGCGGAAATCTTGTAGTCGAGCAGCGCGACGTACTGGTTGAGCGCCTCTTCGTGCAGCTCCTGCTTGTAGAGCGTCCAGCCCAGCTTGTAGAGCGCGAGCTCGAAGAAGTCCGAGACGGATCCGCGCGTCGTGATCGCGGCGTAGGCGTCCCTGGCCTCGAGGTAGCGGCGCCGCGTGAAGAAGTACTCGGCCCGGCGGAACTGCACCTCGTCGATGTGGCGCGAGTGCGGGTGCG
>JABSQW010000251.1 GCA_013215605.1 Myxococcales bacterium | reverse complement strand
TTTATGTGAAATTCAAGCGTAGCCTTTTTGGAAACCACTCAGAGTTACTTGCCCTCTAATTTTTGGAGAGGTGCCATACGTTGGTAGTGCTGAATCGCTTGCGCCAGTTCGACTTGGCCTCGTTTTTGGTGACTTTCGATGACCCATGAGCCTCCAGGGTACTAGTGGGGGTGGGGGGTTGACCCATATCTGGTGTGTTTCAGAGATTTTTTGAAAAATTGTTTGCTTTTCAAAATGATTTTTTTCGAAAACAAAAAATTTTATGTGAAATTCAAGCGTAGCCTTTTTGGAAACCACTCAGAGTTACTTGCCCTCTAATTTTTGGAGAGGTGCCATACGTTGGTAGTGCTGAATCGCTTGCGCCAGTTCGACTTGGCCACGTTTTTGGTGACTTTCGATGACCCATGAGCCTCCAGGGTACTAGTGGGGGGGTTGACCCATATCTGGTGTGTTTCAGAGATTTTTTGAAAAATTGTTTGCTTTTCGAAATGAGTTTTTTCGAAAACTAAAAATTTTATGTAAAATCCAAGCGTAGCCTTTTTGGAAACCCCTCGGAGTTACTTGCCCTCTAATTCTCCGAGAGGTGCCCTACGTCGGTACTGCTGAATCGCTTGCGCCAGTTCGAGTTAACTTCGCTTTTGGGACTTAAAATCCTCAAAATTATAAATCTACTCAGAATCAACCACATTTTTCGGAAGGCAAATCACCATTTTGATGGGTTGGCCGGTTCACACTCATGGGCTTAGAGAAATAAATTTTTATCGTATTAAAAATTAAAAATTATATTTAGAATGGACTCAACAAGGCCTTGTATTTCCACGTACTTAGAAGTCCCTAGGGTGAGCTCTAACGCATCTGCGAAGTCTGAAATGTTTTCAGATTTTCTGGGAATAATCGGAAATCTCTCCAATTTCAATCTCTTCTCAGAATCGTTAAAAACCGCCCTGTGACCTTCTAGGTACGTGCAAACGACGCACCTCGTCGAGACCGTTTTGATGATATTTTCGATTTTTTATTTGGGCAAAAATTTATTTCTTTAACGCACTAACTGTGAACGCTTCATTTTTACGGAAAGTCAGAAATCCTCAAAACTGAAACATCCTCTCAGAATCGTTAAAAACGGTCGTATGGGCCTCTAAACACGTGGAAACGAATCACATTTTTGGTGAAGGAAAATCATCACTGTGGGTCATTTTCGGAAGTTTTCGCGTTTTTTTGGCTACTCTCTGAATTGTGGATTTCGACGGGCTCACGGTCACGGGCTGGGAAAAGTGAGATTTGATCAACTTTTCAGAAACAAATATCGATTTCTGTTGAATTCTCTCTCCAAATCGAAATTGAATTTAAAAATCGATTTCCATAGAATATTCTTCCGAAATCGATATAGAGCTCAAATATCGATTTCGAAAGAATATTCTCTCCAAATCGACATGTAGTGTGTTTCAGAGATTTTTTGAAAAACTGTTGGATTTTCAAAATGACTTTTTTCGAAAACTAAAAATTTTATGTGAAATCCAAGCGTAGCCTTTTTGGAAACCACTCAGAGTTACTTGCCCTCTAATTTTTGGAGAGGTGCCATACGTTGGTAGTGCTGAATCGCTTGCGCCAGTTCGACTTGGC
>JABSQW010000250.1 GCA_013215605.1 Myxococcales bacterium | reverse complement strand
CACGTTGATGCAGCTGTATATATACTCGTCATTAATATTCTTATAAGCATACCTTCTCGGCCTTTTGGCTAAGATCAAGTGTAGTATCTGTTCTTATCAGCTTAATCTCTGATACGTGTTCCCATGTGGGACACCAGACGATTAAACTGATTTTTGAAGCCAGACTGGGAGCACAAGAGCTTGCTCTTGCTCGGTCGTACGTGGCCTCTGTCTTGCACTATTCGCAGAGCGCCGCGGGTGCCCTCACGGGTACATTATTAAATAATGAATTTGATTATATAGAACTGTTTAAAAAGTATGAAATTTATATTTTTTCGTCGTTTTAATATTTTTTGTGAATGCGTAAAATATATTTAGTATTTCAAAAACTTTTATTCAGCTGATGACTGGTTGGCCGAGTGGTCTAAGGCGCTGGTTTTAGGCACCAGTATCTTCGGATGCGTGGGTTCGAACCCCACATCAGTCATTTTTTGTTTTGCAAAAAAAAATAATTTTACTTTGAAAAAAAACATCCCTGCTGGGATTCGAACCCAGAATCCCCTGATTCGTAGTCAGATGCCTTATCCGTTGGGCCACAGGGACTTCAGATGTTTTTTATTGATTTTAGTTTTTTCATAAAACAAAAAAGCGAACAAAATTTTATTCGTTCAACAAAAACAAAAATACTCCAGCCCAGAATCGAACTGGGGACCTTCCGCGTGTAAGGCGGACGTCATAACCAACTAGACCACTGGAGCGTCTGTTGAATGTGATGATTGGCTAATCCCTACAACTGATGGGGGATTAGCTCAATCGGTAGAGTGCAACGTTAGCAACGTTGAGGCACCGGGATCGAAACCCGGATTCTCCAGTGTGTTTTTTTTTTTTTCCTCACCGACATTGTTGTTGATGAAAAAAATATTTATACATAAACTTATTTACTGATACTAATTATGGAACCCTTCGGGGTCATCCGTAAAAATTGGAACGATACAGAGAAGATTAGCATGGCCCCTGCGCAAGGATGACACGCACAAATCGAGAATGTATCACTTTTTTTTTTAAAAATAATTTAGAAAATCAACCAAAAAATACACCTCCGGTGGGATTCGAACCCACAACCCCCGGATTAGAAGTCCGATGCGCTATCCAGTTGCGCCACGGAGGCGTTATAACGACCCTGGTGGGACTCGAACCCACAACCGCTAGATCCGAAGTCTAGCGCGCTATCCATTGCGCCACAGGGCCTTAACTTATGTATGATATGATTTAAACTTTTCATAACAAAAAATTTTCTTGTTGAAAAAAAAATAGCGAAGGGAGGTTTCGATCCTCCGACCTTTGGGTTATGAGCCCAACGCGCTACCGCTGCGCCACTTCGCTGCTAGTTACTTTTATATTTTCTGAAACTTGAAATAAAAAAAAAATTAAAAAAAAATTGTATTTATTTTTTCTTCAAAAACACCTCCAGCGGGGATCGAACCCGCGACCACAAGATTAAGAGTCTTGCGCTCTACCATCTGAGCTATGGAGGCTCTTATTTTTGTCCGTGTGTCATAGTGTGGTATGTTTAAAAAAAAAGCCCGTGAAGGGATTCGAACCCTTGACCCCAAGCTTACGAAGCTTGTGCAATAACCACTATGCTACACGGGCAAAGAAATCAGCCGGTGACGAGATTCGAACTCGTGACCCTCTGCTTACAAGGCAGATGCAATAACCACTATGCTACACCGGCTTTGGTTATTATTTTTATATTTCTAAAATGAAATAAGTTTTTCAAAAAAGTTTTGAAGATTAAAAAAACACCTTCTGTGGGGATCGAACCCACGGCCATTGGCTTAAAAGGCCAACGCTCTACCATCTGAGCTAAGAAGGCTCGGTTACATTCACCAATATAAAAAAGTTGAAATAAAAAAAAAAGAGATTCTGTTTTTAAATTTTGTTTACTCGTAGAACCGTCAACAGCCTCGATGGCCGAGTGGTCTAAGGCGGCCGACTTAAGTTCGGTTCTACGATGTAGGCGTGGGTTCAAACCCCACTCGAGGCATTTTTTTGAAAACTTTTTTTTTTCATAAAAAGTTTTTGAAATTAAAATAGATTTTAAAAAAATAGTCCGTACCGGGCTTGAACCGGCGACCCTTGGCTTATTAGACCAATGCTCTACCAACTGAGCTAACAGACCATATGTGTCTGTATGTTATTTCATTTATTAAAAAAATGAAAATAAAATTATTTAAAAAAAATGCCACATCCGAGATTCGAACTCGGGTTACAGGATTCACAGTCCTGGGTCCTAACCAACTAGACTAATGTGGCGATGTATATTTTTTTGTTCAAATTTTAAATAAGTTCACCATTTTTAATAAAATAAAATGTGCGAAAACATAATCTGAATTTTTTTTTTTTATGTAAACTTTTTTGATTCATTGTTTTCATCATACGGTCATACCTTCTTGGATATACCAGATCCCATCCGAACTCTGAAGTCAAGCAAGAATGGGCCTACCTAGTACTGTGGTGGGGGACCACACGGGAATCGTAGGTGCTGTATGTTTTTTTTGTGATTGGATTTTG
>JABSQW010000249.1 GCA_013215605.1 Myxococcales bacterium | reverse complement strand
GACAGGAAGCGCAGGCCGTGGTGGATCTCATCGCGGATGCGCTCCGTCTGCGCTGCGCGGCTCTCGCCGGTCTTCTCGCGTTTCGCAGCGAGCAGATCCTTCTTGTTGGCGACGACGAGGGTCGCACGCCCGCGGTCCTGGGCCAGTCGCGCGATGTGGGCGTCCTGGTCCGTCAGACCCTCCGAGGCGTCGACGACCACGAGCGCCACGTGGGCCCGCTCGAGCGAGCGGACGGTCATGAGCGCGCTCACGCGCTCGACGGTGGCGTTGCGGCGGCCCGGTCGGCGCAGCCCCGCCGTGTCGACGAGGGTGAACGTGTCGCCGTCGCGTTCCACCCGTGCGTCGATGGAATCGCGCGTGGTGCCCGGCACCTCGGACACCACGATGCGATCGGCTCCCAGGAGGCGATTGACGAGCGAGCTCTTTCCGACGTTGGGGCGCCCTACCACCGCGACGCGAATGCCGTCCTTCGCTTCATCGGCCGCGATCCCGGTTTCCTGCGGCAGCTCGTTCACGAGCTCCTCGAGCGCGTCCCAGGCGCCGATTCCGTGTTCGGCGGAGACCGGCCGTATCCGGTCGAAGCCGAGTTTGTGAAACTCCCCCGTTCGGGGGGCGTGGCCTGGATCGTCGATCTTGTTCACGACCAGGGAGATGGGCTTCGCGCTCTTGCGGAGCATGCGCGCGAGCGTCTGGTCCTCGGGGATCAGCCCGTGCTTGCCGTCGACCACGAAGAGGATGGCGTCGGCGTCCGAAACCGCGGACCGCGCCTGCGCCTGGATGGCGGACGGGAGCCCCTCCTCTGCCGCGGGATCGAGCCCCGCGGTGTCGACGAGCAGGACGCCGCGTCCGTTCACGTCGATCTCCTCGGCGATGCGGTCGCGGGTGACTCCCGGTTCGCCTTCGACGACTGCGCGGCGGTGTCCCGCGTAGCGGTTGAACAGGGTCGACTTGCCGACATTGGGGCGACCGACGATGGCGACGATCGGGAGGCTCGGGGCGGGCGACATGGCGCTCCATCGACGGCAGGCGCCGTCGCGGCTTGGGCCGAAGGTATGGCTGGCGCTCGCGACTGGCAATGTCCGGGCCTCCCGGACCCCCCGTTGGTTGACATCGCGCCGGGTCCCCCCGTACGCTCGAGCGATGTCGAAGGTCCACAGGCTCCCGCGTGTTCTCGCCGTCGCTGCCGTCAGCCTCCTGTGGCTGACCTCCACAGCCAGCGCCAGTCCCGAGACGCTGCAGCGCGCTGTGGCCAACGTGTTGTGCGCCCCGTTCGACGTCGCGCTCTCGCCCGTGATCGCAACCTACACGGTCGTCGACAACGTCCGAAACATCGGCGATTCGGAAGGCGTTCGCCTCGCCTACGCGTTACCCGGCGTCGCGTGGAACACCGGTCTGGTGATCGGCATCGGTGTCATTCGCGAGATCACGGGACTCCTGGAGATCTTGCCCGGGCTCGGCCTGTTCTTCTCCGAGTCGGACATCGACCCGCTGCTCGCACCGGTCGAGAACTCGGAAGCGCTCATCGACATCGAGACGCCGATTCTCTGGATTCGCATCGGGATGCTCTACACGGCGTAGAGGAGCCTACCGGCGGGACTTTCTCCGGGCGCGTCTCAGTCGTCGGTCAGGAACTCGTCGACCTCCGCGAACAGCGCGTCGAGCTGTTCCGGGTGTCTCCAGCGGACGTCGGGAATGGCGCGCAGCCAGGTTCGCTGGCGTCGCGCGAAGTGGCGCGTGTCGCGCTGCATCGCCTCGAGCGCGTTCTCGAGAATGTCGTGGCCATCGGCCACGGCGTTCATGTGGCGGTACCCGATCGCCTGCATGGGTCGCAGCTCGGGGCCGAAGCGACGCTGTCGCAGGGCCCTCACCTCCTTCAGCAGCCCGGCGTCGAGCATCGCCCGACAGCGTGCGTCGATGCGCTGTTTGAGGACCTCGCGACCCGGGTCGATGGCGAGGTGGAGCGTGCGGTACGGTCGTTCGCAGAAGTCGTGGTCGTCCCGCAGCTTCGACGCCGCGCTGCCCGACTGCTGGTGGATTTCGAGCGCGCGAACGACGCGGCGCACGTCGTTCGGGTGGATCGCCGCGGCGGCCTTCGGGTCGACCGAGGCGAGGCGTCGGTGCAGGCGGTGCGGGTCAGCCTCCGCGAGCGATTGCTCGTGCTCGGCTTCGAGCTCGGCGCGAAGCCCGGGGTCGGCATCGACGTCGCCCAGCAGGCCCTCGGTGACGGCGCGAATGTAGAGGCCCGTGCCCCCGGTGAGGAGCGCGACCTTGCCGCGCGCGTGGATGTCGGAAAGGACGGTACGCGCGTCGTTGGCGAATCGGCCCGCGTTGTACGGGGAGTCCGGGGTCACCACGTCGATCATGTGGTGGACCGCCGCCGCCTGTTGCTCGGGCGAGGGTTTGGCCGTGCCAATGTCCATGTATCGGAAGACCTGCATCGAGTCGGCGTTCACGATTTCGCCGTCGAAGCGCTTCGCGAGCTCGATGGCGATCGGGGTCTTCCCCGAAGCCGTCGGACCGGTGAGGATCACGACGCGCGGACGCGGGGCGTCGGCCGAAGGCTGGGGGGGTGCGGCGGCCATCTTGGCCCGCAGATTACCGGACCTCTAGCGGCGAGCGAAGCGGCGCTCGATCTCCGCGATCTCGATAGGCACGGCAACGGGTCGCCCGTGAGGGCACGTCGGCGCCCAGGGAATGCTGTCCAGGGCTTCGAGGAGCGCGCGCTGCTCGGCGGGCGCGAGCGTCTCGCCCTTCCGGCGCGCGCTGTGACACGCGAGCGTCGCGAAGCAGCGGTCGGCGGCCTCGAGCAGGCGCGCCTCGGGGGCCGCCGCGTCGCTGCCGTGACCGCGCTCGCAGAGCTCGTCCGCGAGGCCGCGCACGAGGCCGGCGGGATCTCGATCCGCGAGGAGCGCCGGGACGGCGCGGATCGCGACGGTGTCGTCGCCGAACGGCTCGATGTCGAATCCGAGCTTCCAGACCGCTTCGGAGGCCTCTTCGAGCGCCGCGACGGCGCGGGCTTCGATCTGGAGCGTCTCCGGGACGAGCAGGCCCTGGCGCTCGACGCCGGCCTCGAGCCATTGGGAACGCAGCCGCTCATACAGCACCCGCTCGTGGGCGGCGTGCTGATCGATCAGCACGAGACCCTCGCGCGCTTCGACGATCAGGTACGTGGCGAGCAGCTGGCCGAAAAGCGGCAGCTCGCTCAGGCGCACCTCGGCGGTCTGCCTGGTTTCGAGCTGGCTGGGCAGCGGGCTTTGCGGTTGGGTTTCGAGCAGCGTGCCCTGCCCTGTCTGCCCCGGTCCCGCTCGATGGGTGGTTCCCGCGAGCACCCAGTCTCCGGGGGGTTCGCCGGTTCGGTCGGGTGGGGTCGGTTCGACCGTGCCGCCGGCCGCAGGGGCGCCGCCGATCCAGCTGCGCTGCGCGAGAGCCTCGCGGACGCTGTGTCGGATCAGCCGGTGGATGGACTGGGGATCTGCGAAGCGCACCTCCCACTTGGCGGGATGCACATTCACGTCGACTGCATGGGGCGGGACGTCGAGGAACAATACGGCCGCGGGAAACCGCGCACGCGGGAGCACGTCGCGATACGCCTCGATGAGTGCGTGTTGGAGCATCCGGTCGCGCACCGGTCGGCGATTCACGAACAGGTAGATGCCCGCCACGGTCGCGCGGTGGCGATCCGGTCGGGACACGAACCCCGATAGCCGGGGGGACGCTTCCCGGTGAGCGTGCTCCGGAACCGGCACGAAGGCCGCGGCGTCCTCTTCGCTCACGACCGCGGCGACGCGGTCGAGCGGATCCGTGACCGCCGGCCAGACCCGCCGGTTTCGCTCGTCGCGTTGGATCTCGAAGTGCACGTGGGGCAGCGCCAGCGCGGACCGCGTGAGCCAGTCGGAGATGTGGCCCCACTCGGTCGTCACGGTCTTGAGGAACTTGCGACGCGCCGGCACGCTGGCGAAGAGGTCGGCCACTTCGACTCTCGTACCGACCGGCGCGCCAACGGACTTTTCGGACAAGAGCTTTCCGCCGTCGATCTCGATCTGGTGCGCGACGTCGGCGTCGCGCGCGCGTGAGCGCAAGCGAAACCGCGATACCGACGCGATCGCCGGCAGCGCCTCGCCGCGAAATCCGAACGTGCGGATGGTTTCCAGGTCGGTCTGGCTCGAGATCTTGCTCGTGGCGTGCCGTTCGACGGCGAGACGCGCGCCTGCGACGCTCATGCCGCAGCCATCGTCCGTCACCGCGATGAAGTCCTGGCCCCCGCCGCGTACCTCGACACGGATTCGCGTTGCACCGGCGTCGAGAGCGTTCTCGACGAGCTCTTTCACGACGGACGCCGGCCGCTCGACCACCTCGCCGGCCGCGATCTGGTCGATCAGCGCGTCGGGCAGCCGCCGGATCTCGCGTCGCTGCGCCGCGTCCAACTCGCTCGGCCCGCTCGGGGCACCGACGGGCGGATGGGTTCTCGAGCCACTCACGCAGCGCCCCCCTCCCCTGCTGCTTGCCTGATTCCCCCTGGGAAGTCAAGATATAGAAAACGAAATGGGGCGTATGAACCACAATTCCTCATTGACAAGCATCCCCGACACCCCATACGGTTTATTGTCAGTGGCAGCTGTTTCACGAAAGTCCCCGCAGAAGCTGGCAATTCGAAAACCGGATCTTGAAAATCAACGGGATCGATCAGGGCCGGGCCGAGCTCAAGACGTTCGATGAGCGTTGTCGAGGGCCCGCTTACCGTCAACTGAAGGGCTGGAAACAAAGCCTGCCAAACGATTCAGCATTTTGTCGCCCAGCGACATCCGCGCTGCGGCTGGGCCCTGTGGCATGATCGCCCGGTCAGGCGCGAGAGTTTGGGAAACTCGGATCCGGAATCAGTTCGGCAGCTCGTAATCAATCGGGGGGGGTCACCGAAATGGGTGCAACGACATGAGCGAGACCGGTATGACTCGCGAGACGGGATCGGAGTCTGGAACGACGATCGAACGGCCCTCGGGGCGGCGCCGCAGCGATCGTATCGTGGGCGGTGGCCGCATCACCCAGGACATCATCGATCTGTCGATGGCTGCGGCCGGTTCCGAACGGCCGGTGTGCATCTCCGGCCCGCAGGGGAGCGGAAAAGAACACATCGCGCGCGCGATTCACGCGTGGAGCAATCGCTCGGGCGGACCGTTCGTCGTCGTGTCATGTTCGACGGTTTCGGAATCGTTGCTCGCACGCGAGGTCTTCGGCTGCGCGGAGTCGGTGCACTCGCTGATGCCCGACGAGTACGCCGGCGCGCTGGCGCGTTCCGCAGGTGGCACGGCACTGATCACGGGCGTCGATCGGCTGCCGGGCGCGCTCCTTCAGTCGCTCGCCAAAGCGGTCAGCGACGGACGCTTTCAGCGCGAGGGCGACGGTGCTGCCATTCCGCTCCGCGCCCGCGTTGCGGTCGCGGCGACGTCATTCCCGGAACCCTTCGCGTTCGAGGAGATCGCCCACCACCGCATCTCGCTGCTCCCGCTCGACACGCGGCGCGAAGACATTCTGCCGCTCGCTGCTCATTTCCTGCGCCTCGCTGCAGACGAAGCGGGCATCGTGCCGGTGGGCTTCACCGCTGACGCGCGCAACGCGCTCGTCGCAGAGCCGTGGACTGGCAACGTTCGCGAGCTGGCCGAGCGCGTGCGCCAGGCCGTGAAGCTCGCGGGAAACGGCGCCATCTCGGCGGAGGCGCTGCTGCTCGCGGCGGACGGCGACAACGTGCCGTCGTTCAAGGACGCGAAACGCGCCTTCGAGACTCGCTACGTCGTGGGCCTGCTGCGCCGCTGCAGCGGGAATATCAGTCGCGCCGCGCGCCTCGCAAAGAAGGACCGCAAAGACTTCTACGACGTGATCCGCCGCACGGGAGTCGATCCTTCCGAGTTCCGCTAGCGGGGCGCTTCGAAGAGGCGACCCCGCGCAGCGAGCCGTAGGCGATCGAAGTTCGAATCGGCGGGGACAACCCTGCAGCAGGTTGGCGTCATGCGGATCGGTGTCGTGCAGATGACGTCCACGGACGCCATCGCCAAGAACCTCGATGCGGCACGTTCACTCGTGGGCGAGGCGGTCGAGCGAGGGGCTGGCTTCGTGCTCCTGCCCGAGAACTACGGCTTTCTGCGCCGCGAGGGCACCGACGTTCCGTGTGCGCAGGGTCTCGGTGGCGAGATCGTGAGCTGCGCGCGCGCGCTCGCGAAGCAGCACCGCATCTGGCTGCTTGGCGGAACCTTCCCCGAGGCGATCGACGGCGACGATCGGCTCCACAATACGAGTGTTCTCGTCGCGCCGGACGGCGAGATCGCGGCCGTGTACCGCAAGATCCACCTCTTCGACGTCGACCTCTCGGGTTCGGGCGGTGGCGTGTTCGCGGAGTCGGCGAAGTACGCGCCCGGTTCCGAGGTGGTCGTGGCGAAGACACCCTTTGGCGGTGTCGGCCTGTCTGTCTGCTACGACCTGCGCTTCCCCGAGCTCTACCGCACGCTGGCGCAGCAGGGCGCCGACTGGATCGTCGTCCCGAGTGCTTTTGCGCCACAGACCGGCAAGGATCACTGGGAAGTGCTGCTGCGGGCTCGAGCGATCGAGAACCAGGCGTTCGTCGTGGCGCCTGCCCAGTGCGGTCGCCACAGCAACGATCGCGCGAGCTATGGCCGCTCGATGGTGATCGATCCGTGGGGGCTCGTCATCGCCCAGGCCGGCGACGAGCCCGCGGTCCTCGTCGCGGATTGCGACCCGGAGCGGATTCGTTCCGTGCGCAGGTCGCTCCCCTCGCTGCAGCATCGACGTCTGTAGACTCGACTCGCTCGCCGATGCGCAGCCGCCCGCTGAAACGCACCGGAAGTCCACACTTCCCTGGCGGCCGCAGGGGGCCTCCCCACTCTCAAGCAGCGCCCGGATCCCACCGATAACGCGGATTCGCGGAGGAAAGCTCCGCAGGATTCTCTGACGGGAGCGATTCGTTGTCCGTACCGGGTGCACTGGGCAAGCTCGTGATCTGTACGGGCGGATTCGAGGGAATGGAGTACGCGCTCAGCGAGGAGGAGACGATCCTCGGGCGCAATCCCACCACGGACGTCACCCTGCTCGACGAGGGGATCAGCCGGGAGCACGCGCTCATCATCTTCGACGACGAGGAAGGGACCTACTCCATCGAGGACCTGCAGTCGACGAACGGTACGAAGGTGAATGGCAAGCGGATCCGCTCTGCCGAACTCTCCGCCGGCGACCAGATCGAGATCGGGCACACGCGGTTTCGATTCGTGGTGAGCGGGGAGTCTGGGGGAGAGGGAGTCTGAGTAAGATTGATGGGAGCTCGACGTTCGTCGAGTTCCACTTTCGCTGATCGCTGCCGCTGTTTTTGACCCGTTGGCGCGGTTTCTAATGAGAAATATGCTTCCGCAGTCGCGGTCCGAGGGTCGCGGTCAGGGCGAGAGGCAGGCGCGTCCAGTACTCCGAGAGCTTCTTCAAGGTGCTGTTCTCGTCGATGCCAACCGTCGGCAGGAAGGCCCCGGAGGTGTCGAGGCGGCACCAGGCCATGGGGCGTTCCTCGGCCCCCCACCCCTTCTTGAACTTGTACGTCCCGCTGCCCAGGGGCGAGCGGCCGAAGTCGAACTCGCGCGCGCCGCGTTCGATGGCCCATCGCAGCGCCTCCCAGTAGATCTGGTTGTTGGGGCAGCGGTGGCGCTCCGAGCGCAGCGTGGAGGCCCAAGGGACGGTCACGATGTCCGCGTAGTCGATGGCGATCAGGCCCCCGACGCTGCGTCCCGCCTGGCCCGTCGCGACGATGCGCAGGCGGTTGCCAAAGGCGTCGACCATGGCGCCGAAGAATCCCCGGCCGTGCACGGGGGACCCGAGGTCGCGCATGTTCACCGCGAAGGGGTCGTAGAAGGCGTCGATCAGGCTGGAGCTCGTGCCCGGCATCAGCTCGAGGCCCTCTTTTTCCGCCTTGCGCGTCTGATTGCGCACTTTCGCGCGGAGCGCCTTCCACTGCGTCTCCTCGTCCGTCTCGAGCGGCATGGCGAGGTCGACGCGATTGAGCCCGTCCCCTTTCGGCCCACCGGTGAGGGGCGCGAGCTGCCGAAGCTCGACCGACTGGGCGCCGAGGTCTCGCGCTCGTTCCGCGGCGGCGTCGAGCAGCGCGCGTTCCACCTCGGGACTCGTCGCGAGCACGCCGCCGCTGTCGAGGAATGGCATGGAGACCAGCTCGAGCTTCCCCCTGAGACCGCGAAACCTCACCAGGGGGAGGATCCCTACGAGGGCGTCCGCTTCGTCGCGCGCGGCGAGGTAGTACGGCGCGAGTCCGTAGGCGTTCTTCACCACGCGCGCCCAGGCAGCGGCGTGTCCGAGATTTGCGCCGGGGGTTCCTTCGACGAAGGCGTCCCATTCGGCCCCAGGCGTTGCGACGGCATGTATGTGCATTGACCCCCACTACATCGGCGCACACCCTCGAAAAACTTAAGTCCGAGAAACCGTCAAGCGGGACTCGCGTCGCGCCGAATGAAGTCGCGACACGAGGAGGGAATTCTGTGATGAGATTCGAAACGGACGAGCGTTTTGCCCAGCAAAGGCGCCCTGCGAGCGGGTTGGCTTCGATGCGTGGTCTGGCACTGGCCGGCCTGGTACTCATCGTGGCAGCGGCGGGCTGCGCGATCACCCCCGAAGCGCCACCGGCTTCCACCGGCTACGAAACGTATCGGGTCGGGGCCCCGGACACGTTGCTCATTACCGTGCTTCCCGATCCCACGATCGAGCGCCAGGCGGTCGTCCGACCCGATGGGATGATTTCGATCGATCTGGTCGGGGACGTTCCTGCGGGCGGCCGGACCGTGGAAGAGATCGCCGCTGACGTCGAGAAGCGGATCGGCCGTTTCAAGCGCGGTGCGAGCGTGACGGTTGCCGTTGTTCTCGCGAGGAGCTCGTCGGTCACCCTGCTCGGGGAAGTGGGCGGCAACCGCAGCATGGCGCTGCTCAAAGAGACGCGTATCGCCGAGGCCATCGGCCAGGCGGGCGGCCTGAATCGCTTCGCGAACGTCGACCGGATTCGCGTGATTCGCCACATGGGCGGCCAGACGCACGTCTACCATGTCAACCTCGGGGCCATCCAGAACGGCGACCTGAGCACGAACATGCTGCTCGCGGGCGGTGACATCATCTATGCGCCCCCGACGATCTGGGCTCGCGTTGGCCATGCGCTCAACGCGCTCTTGTATCCCCTGCAGCCTTTCCTTGGCTTCGGTACGAGTCTCGCTGGCAGCGCCGCCTCGAAGGGCCTCGGTATCTAGGGCGGATGCGGGCCGGGGCAACCCGGCCCGTCCCTCCGCGGGCCGCGCGATGCCACGACGCGCCCGCAACGTCACGGGCCACTCCGCTGCGCAGATCTTGCGCAACTCCCGTGCACTTCGACCGCGTTCATCCGATTCGTTCTGCTGCTTGTCGTTTTCTCGACAATTTCTCTTGTAACGCCTGACACCGAATTTGGATTCCGTGCACTCACGGGTTGTCGAATGCGGTCGAGGTGCATGCCTCGCCCGGTTTGCGCGCACACGTGAGAGGTCGCGCGATTCGGCGATGGAACGCTCGCGCATAGAGTGGCCGGCGTGTCAGGAGGACACGCAACGCTCGGTGGGTGGGTAGGCGCCTGCGAAGAGAGCACAGGAAATGCAGTACTACCTTCTGAATCTGTACCTGGGACGAGTCGCGGCAGCGATTCTCGGCGATGCACTGTGCTTCGCGGCTGCGGCGGCGGCCACCTGGTTCGTTCTCGTGCCGCCGGTGGACCCGCGGGTCTACGTCGCTGGCGCTGGTGTGGGGGCGTTCGGCGCCTTTGCTTCGCTCTACTACACCGGAGCCTACGGGCTCACAGTGCTCGGCAGCGGGCGCAGGACGGTGAAGGCGGTGCTCGCCGCCATGGGGCTCGTCTTCGCGGCATCCCTCGCCGGCTGGTTCGCATTCTCGCCGGCGTCGGTGGTGACTACCGCCCTGGCCCACACGGCAGGCCTCTACTTCCCCCTGCTGTTCGGTGCGCGCTTCCTCTTCCGGCGCGCTTCGGCTCTCCCGCGCTTCAGCCAGCGTGTCCTCATCATCGGCAACAGCGACCTCGGCATCGCGATCGCGGAAGCCGTGCGCGAGCGCCCGAATCTCGGCAACGACCTCGTTGGCTTCCTCTCCGACGAGCCCAGCAGCGAAGCCGGGGAAGCCGCCGGCTATCCGATCCTGGGGCGCGTCGCAGAGATCGATCAGATCGTCAGCCGGTTGGGAATCGGGCGGATCGTGGTGGCCTCGAAGAGCCGCGACGAGTACTTCCCGGCCGAGGAGCTTCTGGCCGCCAAGCTGCGCGGCCGCCGCGTCGAGGCGGGGGTCTCCTTCTACGAGCGCGTCACCGGTCGGATCTACCTGCGCGACCTGCGCTCGAGCTACCTGATCTTCTCCGACGGCTTCGTGTCCCGCCGGCCGCTCTCGGTGGTCGTGAAGCGGGTCCTCGACAGCGCGGTCTCGGGCATTGCCCTGATCGCAGTGACCCCGGTCATGGCCCTCGCAGCGCTGGCGATCCGGCTCGACTCGAAGGGCCCGATCTTCTTTGCCCAGGAGCGGGTCGGTCAAGACGGGAAGACCTTCATGGTGCTGAAGTTCCGCTCGATGCGGGACCGCGCGGAGGCCGAGACCGGCCCCTGCTTCACGCAGGCGCAGGACAACCGCATCACGCGCGTCGGCCGCTTCATCCGCAAGACCCGGATCGACGAACTCCCCCAACTCTGGAACGTATTCCGGGGAGAAATGAGCCTCGTCGGGCCCCGACCGGAGCGTCGCGAGTTCATGGATGAACTGAACGTCCGATACCCCTATTTCGGACTGCGTTCGAACCTGAAGCCCGGCGTCACCGGCTGGGCTCAGGTTCGACACGGCTACGTGAACGAAATGGCGGGGTTCGAGGAGAAGCTGTCCTTCGACCTCTACTACATGAAGTACCGGTCGGTGTGGATGGATCTCCTCATCCTCTGGAAGACGGCAAAGACGGTGGTCCTCTTGCACGGCGTCTAGCGGCAGCGGTCAACGGAAGAGGAGCTCGACGAACATCGAGTTCCCAGCATTCCGGTCACTCGAGCGCAACGCTAGAAACCCATAAGAGCGACCCTCCGGGCGAGAACCATGACGCTCAACGCGCTCACCATCGATCTCGAGGAGTACTTCCACGTCTCGAACTTCGAGGCGTTGATCGACCGGAGCCGCTGGGAGTCGATGACTCCCCGGGTCGAGTGGGCGAGTCAGCGGCTGCTCGACGCCTTCGACGCCGCGGGGCACCGCGCCACCTTCTTCGTGCTGGGCTGGGTCGCGGAACGCCACCCCGCTCTCGTGCGCGAGATCGCGGCCCGCGGCCACGAAATCGCCTGCCACGGCTACCGCCACCAGCTCGTGTACGAAATCGGCCCCGAAGCCTTCCGAGAAGACTTGCGCCGCTCGAAGGCGGCCATCGAAGACGCGTGCGGAGTCACCCCCCGCGGCTACCGGGCGCCGAGCTACTCGGTCACCGAGCGCTCGCTCTGGGCCCTCGACATCCTCGTCGAGGAGGGCTTCGACTACGACTCCTCGATCTTCCCGATCCGCCACCACCGCTACGGCATCCCGGACTTCGAGAAGCGCCCCGTGCGCCTCGCGCTGCCGAACGGCGGCTCGATCCGCGAGTTTCCGATGACGACGCTCCAGCTCGGGCCCGTCACCATTCCGCTGGCTGGAGGTGCATATCTGCGTTTTCTGCCGGCAGCGTTCTTCCGATGGGGAATACAACGCCTCGTCGAGGCCGGTGAGCCGACCGTTCTCTACCTGCATCCGTGGGAGATCGATCCCCACCAGCCGAGACAGGACGTGGGCTGGAAAGTGCGTATCAACCACTACCGCAACCTCCATCGGACCGAGGGTCGCTTGCGGGGTCTCTTGGAGACCTTCGACTTCGCGCCGCTCGCCGACGTGCTGGCTCGACTGGAGGACGCCGGTCGCCTGCCCGCCTGTGCTCTCGCTCCCGCAGACGCGGTTCTGAACACCGCCGACCCCACCCGGGACCTGGCTGCCGCCTGATCTTCGCGGTGCCCGCCAGGAATTCGCGGTTGTTCGTCACCTTTCGTTTTCTTTCGACCACTCACACTCAAACGTAGGTAGATCCCTACGTTCAATCGAAAAGAGTTGAGTGAGATGGCGTGGCAAAACGCCAAGGCAACAACACGGCCCACGGAGGAGCCATGACGGATTCTGGAATAGGAATGCAAGAGAGCATGAAAGGGTTTCAGGTCGAGGACACGATTGAGATCCTGGAGCGAAGGCGCTGGTGGATTTTGCTCGCCGCGACCTGCGGCCTGGTGATCGGCTTCCTCGCGTATCTCGTGCTGCCCGCACAGTACGTGTCGAAGACCACCATCCTCGTCGAGCCCCAGGGCGTCCCCGAGGCGTACATCAAGAGCACCGTGACCCTGGCGATCGAGCAGCGTCTCCACACGCTGCAGGAGCGCGTCACGAGCTACACGAGCCTCAACGAGCTCATCGATCGGATCGGCACCGAGCGTCTCGATCCGAGCGGCAGGATGACCCGCGAGTCCGTGATGAACAACATCCGCGGCGGTCTCGCAGTCGAGATCAGTGGCCGCAAGGCGAAGGCCCCGGTCTTCGAGATCGCCTACACCGCTAACGATCCGCAGGTGGCGGCTCTCGTCGTGCGCGAGGTCGCGGCCCTCTTCATGGCCGAGAACCTCAAGGATCGCGCGCGCCAGGCGACGGCGACCGCCGAGTTCCTCGACAAGGAGCTCGACCGGCTGCGCAAGGAAGTCAGCGGGCAGGAAGAGCGCATTCGCTCGTTCAACTTCGCCGCGCTCGGCTCCCTGCCGTCGCAGCTCGACACGAACCTCCGCGAGATCGACCGCCTGAATATCGAGCTCGCCGCGAATCTCGAGGCGCAGGTCACCTCGACGGGCCGCGTCAGCCTGCTGCGCCGTCAGCTCGGTGGCGTGAACTCCGAGGGGGGTTCGATGGACACGGCGGGCACTCTCCCGACCATGCTCCGCGCCGCTCGCCAGGAGCTCCTCCAGGCCAAGCGGGTCTTCACCGACGAGCACCCGAACGTGCAGCAGCTGGCCGCAGAGGTCGAGACGCTCAAGGCCCAGCTTGCGGCAGCCCCGACGCAGCCGATTCCCGAAGATGAGATCGACCCGGCAGTGGTCGCCCTGCGCGGCGAAGTCGACCAGGTCACCATGGAGCTCCAGGCTCAGAAGCGCCAGGAAGATCGGCTTCGCACCCGTATGGACGAGATCCAGGCGCGCATCGACGCGACTCCGGCTCGCGAGCAGGAGCAACTCGCCCTGACGCGCGACTACGAGAACCTCGCCAACACCTACCGCAGCCTGCTCAGCAAGAAGTACGAGGCCGCCCTCGCACGGAACCTCGAGCTGGCCCAGAAGGGTGAGCGCTTCAAGCTGCTCCGTCCGGCGCAGATCCCGGGCTCGCCCGCGTGGCCCGATCTCGCCATGCTGCTGCCCGCCGGTTTCGGCTTCGGTCTGTTCGTCGCGGCCTTCGGTATCGCGGTGGCGGAGTTCCGCAACCCGGCCTTCCGGTCGGTCGAGCGGCTCAGTCGCGTACTCGGACTCCCCGTGTTCGCGTCGATTCCGCGCATCGACAACGACCAGATCTTCGAGGAGCTGCCCAGTGAAGACATCGACCCCAAGCTCGTGGCTTACACGGCTCCGGAGTCTTCGCCCGCCGAGCAGTACCGCGGCTTCCTGCCGACGTTCCTCGAGGCGGAAGACTGCAAGGTGATCCTCGTGACCAGCGCGGCGCGGGGCGATGGCAAGACTCTCACGACGATGAACCTCGCCGTGACGCTGGCGACCGACCTCAACAAGCGCGTCCTGGTGATCGACGGCGATCTTCGCCGCCCGAACGTTCACCGGGTCATGCGGGTCGACCGGCGACGGGGTCTGTCGACGATCCTCAGGCAGGAGGCGGTGCTCTCGGAGTGCACCCTCAACTCGAAGATCCCCAACCTGACCGTGCTGCCGGCCGGCGGCTCGGTGCGCAACCCGCTCACCCTGCTCACCGACCGCCAGTTCTTCGAGGTTCTCGAGGAGGCGAAGTCGAAGTACGACATCGTCCTGATCGACTCGCCGCCGCTCCTGCCGGTGGTGGACTCGAAGATCCTCCGCAAGATGGCCGACATGGTCCTCTTCGTGGTCCGTGCCGACGCGACGCCCCGCGACGCTGTCATCCGCTCCATGAAGGACATGCGCGACGTCGCTGGCGTGATCTTCAACCAGGTGAGCCCCGGCTCCTTCCGACGCTACTACTACTACGATGCTTACTCGCGCTACGCCTACGGTGACCCGATCGCCGACGACGACGCCGAGGGAGCGCAGAGCGTTGCCTGACGTGGAATTGCTAACTACCTCTCAGGTCCTGGAGCTCCTGCAGATTGGACGAACCAAGCTGTGGGAACTCGTCCGGGGCGAAGCGTTCCCGGCATACCGGATCGGTGGAGGCCGCAACAGTGGCCTCCGCTACCGCCGGGACGATGTTCTCAAGTGGCTCGAAGGACACCGCGTATCGGATCCGACGAAGCGCGCCGCGGGGGTTCCGGCCCCTGAGGCTGTCACGGAGTGATGAGTGAGTCGGGGCGGCAGGTTTTTCTCCTGCCGCCCCTGCCTCGTCTTCGCGACTGGTGGCTGGCCGGCGCCACGGCCGGCCTTTGCCTCGGCTTTGCCGAACTCGGCGTCGCCTTTCTCTCCGGCGCCAGCTTTCCCTCCCCGACCGTCGCCGCGCTCCTCGCTACGAGCGCCGCGACGGTTTCCGTTCTCTCGGGCGCGCTCGGCATGGCGCTGCGCAGCCTGCGCATGCGCGCGTCCTACTCGCAGCTCGTCGGTGCCGTGGTCGGTCCGCAGGCCCTCGTCGTTCTCGCGCGACCGCTGTGGATCTGGCTCGGTGAGACCGCGCTGCCCGGACGGCTCGATCTCCTCCACTTCGTAGCCGGCGCCGCGGTGGCCGTCCTCGCCGGCCTCGGCGCGGCGCGTTTCGGCCAGCGTGGCGAGCGCACGGGCACGGCGGCTTCCGGGCCGCTCGTCTGGGGCGCGTCCTCGATTCTGCTGGCAGGCTCTGGCCGTCTCGCCGCTACACCGTGGTTGTACTCGGGGCCCGGCCTGGCCGCGCTGTTTGGCGCGGCCCTCGTCGTGGCCCTGCTCGTCTTCTTCGCGCACCGCCTGGCGCTGAAGCGCGGCACCGTTCCGCGCGCCAGCTTCGCGCGCATGCTCTTCGTTGCGACGGCATGGGCCACCGCGATCGGCATCGCGCCGAGCGTCGCGCCCTGGCTCCTGCTCGATGCAGAAGTCGCCTCCATCGGTGGCGGGCCTCCGAACGTGCTCGTCGTCGCGCTGTCGAACGACAAGTACGGGCGAGTCACCGGCCGTCACGGCTTGGCGACGGCTGCGCCGACCGTCGGCGTGGTCGCGTGGAACGGCGTCGCCTACGAACCCCTGGTGCCGACGCGCGAGGGTGTTGCGCCCGTCGTGTCGCCGCTCGCTCTCTCCGACGGTTCGCTCTTGCCGGCTCGGCTCGATTTCGAGGGTTTCGCCACGGCGCAGATCGCGCGAAACGCCGACGCCCCCCTCGACCTCGGAACCCGCGAAGTCGACGCGCGACCCGGAAGCGGACGAGTGCTGCGCGAAGCCGGTTCGTGGATGAGCGTCGTCACCCTGCTCAGCGGCCCGGCCTCCCCCTTGATGCGCGCCGCCGGTCTGGCCCCGGAAGAGAGCAGCGTCCACGAGGTGGTCGGACGCGCCGAGCGCTGGCTCCTCAACTGGCGTACCCGACGGGCAGCGACCCCGTTCTTCCTCTTCGTCGACCTGCGCGGCCGCGCCAGCTCGGCCGAACTCGAAGAGGCCGACAGCGCGCTCGCGTCACTTCTCGACCACCTCGAGAAGCTCGAGGCCGACATGCGGACCTTCCTCCTCATCGTCCTGGAGGGCCGCCCCGGCTCGGAGAACGTGCCTCCCCTGATGGCGGTCGTGCGCCCGCCCCTCGACTGGCCGCTCCCCGGTCCCGGAACGGTCTCGCGCGACGGCATTCCCGCCGAAGAGATCGCCCTCACCCTCGCCATGGCGACCCAGACCCACCGCGAGGGGCCGGTGGCGCTCCCCGGCGTCTCGATGCCCGGCGTCGACAAGAAGAAGCCCAGCTCGTCGAGTACGAGTCCCCGTTCCGACGCTGGGTGAACGAGAATCGGCTCCCGAAGCTTGCCGGTGCTCAGCGACGACGTGTGAGCCGCCTCGGCGCCGGGAGGGTGCCGTCCGGCGAGTCCTCCGTCGATCTCGATCGTCAGCGGTCCCGAGTTTTCGGCGCTCCACGAAAAACCGGCTCCAGCCGGGGCCGGTGGGATGGACCCCGAAACGCCGTCGCGCTACTCGATCGGCTCCGGAAGCGCCGGGTCTGTCGCCTCGTGGATCTCTGCCACCCGGTAGTCGCGAACGTCCCGCGCCTGGAAGAACAGCAGTAGCTCGCCGAGCAGGCCGATCGTGAAGGCCTGGACACCGAGGCCCAGCAGCAGCGTGCCGAGGATCAGGATCGGGCGGCCCGCGATGGGATCGCCCAGCATGCGCACGACACCGAGCCACACGAGAATCGCCGCACCGACGAGGCCGAAGGCCGTGCCGACGGCGCCAAACAGGCGCAGCGGACGTCGTGTGAAGTGGGAGAGGAAGAACATCGAGAGCAGGTCGAGGGCGCGCCACAGGTAGGTGCGCGGGCGGTACAACACGGGGGCACTCGCGCGCTGGTCCTGCGGAACCGGGACCTCCCAGACTTTGAAGCCCGCGCGGTCGGCGAGCACCGGGAGGAAGCGGTGGAAGTCGCCGTAGAGCGGGAGCTCGAGGACCACCTCGCGGTACACGGCCCGCGTGCCGCTGGCGACGTCCGAGAAGTTCGTACCGGTCGCGAGACTGACGAGGCGATTGAAGCCCAGGGCCTGGACTTTCTTGATGAGGCCGTCGCTGCGCTGTGTGCGACTCGCGAACGCCATGTCGGCGCCGTCCTCGAGGGTCTGCACCAGGGCGCCGATGCCGCGGGGATCGGCGTCGAAGTAGGACGGGTGGGTCACGACCACCGCGCCGCGCGCCCGTTCGAAGCCCGTGGCGAGCGCTGCCGCCTCGCCCACCGGACGGGCGAAACGCAGCGCGCGAACGGTGTGCGGGTCCGAGTCGTGGAGCTCTATCGCCTGATCGAAGGCGCGGCCGAACTCCGAGCTCACGAGGTAGAGGACCTCATAGGGGCGCCCGATCTTCTCGAGCTCCGGTACGACGGCTCGGTGCAACTCGCCGAGGTCGTCGTGACGCTCCACGACGGGCACCAGCACGGTGATGTCGACGTTGCCAGCGGCTTCGTGCGGACGGCTCATTCTGTTCCTCCCCACTCGCGCACACCGAGCTTCTGCTGCGGGGTGCGACCGGATGAATCGATGATGGCTTCGCCGAACAGCCCGGCGAACAGGCAGGTGACGAACACCATGCCGAGCTCGACGCTGACCACCGAGATGACGACGTTGTCGACGCCCGTGAAGAGCGCCAGGAGGCCGGTGGCGAGCGAGCCGAAGAAGAACGGCGCGCCGAGCAGCGCGAACCAGCGCGCCGGGCTCTCGCGAAACCGCGTAATCATCTGGATCGTGAACAGGTCGCCGAGCACCTTGAAGACCCGCGAGATGCCGTACTTCGACTCGCCTGCGACCCGCGCGTGGTGTTTCACCTCGATCTCGTCGATGCGGGCACCGGTGGGCATCGTCAGCACGGCGACGAAGCGGTGCATGTCGGAGTAGAGATCGAGGCATTCGATGACCTCGCGGCGGTAGGCCTTGAGCGAGCAGCCCTGGTCGTGAATCGGCACCTGGGTGACCCAACGGATCAGCCGGTTCGCGATCCAGCTCGGCAGCAGGCGCAGTACGAAGCCGTCCTGGCGGTCCTTTCGCCAGCCGCTCACGACGTCGGCACCCTCCCCGATGCACTCGAGCAGCGCCGGGATGTCCGTGGGATCGTTCTGGAGGTCCCCGTCCATCGTGATGATGATCTCGCCGCGGGCGCGGTCGAAACCGGCCTGCAGCGCGTAGGTCTGTCCGAAGTTGCGGCGCAGCTCGAGCACGGTGAGCTCGGGGCAGCCCGGCACGGCGGCCTTCAGACGCTCGAGGGTGGCGTCGCTGCTCCCGTCGTCGACGAACACCACCTCGAAGGGCCGGTGGAGCGGGCGCGCGGCCTCGAGGATGCCCTCGAGCAGCGGAAGCACATTGTCCTCTTCGTTGTAGACGGTGATCACTACGCTGAAGCTGTCGGGCAACGCGGTCATCGGGATCGGCACTCCTGGACTCGGCGGGATGCGTCGCCGCG